>DAOVMB010000318.1 GCA_030630905.1 Sedimentisphaerales bacterium | reverse complement strand
GATAGCTATGGGGACCTCCAGCCAAACCGGCAAAACCGATTCCGGAAACCTCGGGAATACCGCCGCAATTACAACGCCGAATATTGCGATGACAATCAATAGGTTCAGAAACACCACGGCGAAGAATATGAATCGCACGCGCATGTTGATATACTTAGCGGCGACTTCCGATATGCTTTTACCATCGTTTCGCAACGAGATAACCAACGCTCCAAAATCGTGCACGGCCCCCATAAAAATAGAGCCGAAGAACACCCAAAGTATCGCCGGCAGCCAACCCCAGATAATGCCTATGGCCGGACCGACAACCGGCCCGGTGCCGGCAATCGATGTATAATGATGGCCAAAAATTATTCCCTTGCGCGTCGGGACATAATCAACACCGTCCTGCTGTTCCACGCTTGGCACGCGTGCATCTTTATTAAGTTTGAATATTTTTTTTGCGAGAACTCGCCCGTAGGTATGATAAGCTACCAGATACCCGCCGCCACAGATTAACATTAGCAAAAGTGTATCCATTTGTTATATCCGTTTCGTATTACTCGCTACTCTCTGTGCTTTCTGGTAAAGAGCCGTATAGGTACTTCGTCTATGGGCAGTATAGATCGTAGCCGGTTTACGATGAATCTGCGATAGTTTTCTTCAAACAGTTCGGGGGCGTTTACAAACATGAGCACCGTAATCGGATTGACTGCAATTTGCGTTGCATAATAAATCTTTGGCCAGCCTTTCTTTCCCCTTTTGGCAGCGGTGATCTTCTCCTGTTTTATGGCTTCAAAAGCCTTATTTAGCTTAGCTGTCGGTATCCATGTCATCGTCTGCTTGAAGATTTCCGCCGCCAGGTCCAAAACGCTCTGGATATTTTTGGCCTGGGTTGCCGTGGTGAATGCCAATGGTGCGTATCTCAGGCCCGGCAGCAGCTTCGTCAAATAATCCTCGTAGTCCTCGGTAGCGGCCGAATCCTTTGCAAGGTCCCATTTGTTGACTACGATTATGCAGCTTTTGTATTCTTCGGCGATGAATTTGGCTAATTTCTTATCTATCTGCGAGACCGGCACAGCGGCATCTATCAAAAACAGCACAACATCGGCACGCTGAATCGAGCGCGTAGCACGAACATAGCTGTAAAATTCAATGCTGTCGGCCATCTTGTTTTTCTTTCTTATCCCGGCGGTGTCGATAACGACAATGGTCTTTCCATCCTTTTCGAAGCGGACATCCACCGCGTCTCTTGTAGTGCCCGGCGTCTCGCTTACGATTACCCGCTCGGAACCGACTATCGCGTTGACCAGTGTGCTCTTGCCGGCGTTTCGTTTGCCGACAATCGCAATTTTCATTACCGGCTCGGTCGGTCTGTCCGACTCCAAATGTGCGAGTTTGTCGAAAATCGTATCGAGTAAAACCGCCTTGTTGAGATTGTTCTTTGCCGAGATGCACTGAAATTCGCCGAATCCGAGCCTTGAAAATTCGCCTGCGGTAGGAAACATCTTCGCCGAGTCGGCCTTGTTGGCCACTCCGATGACGTCGAGGTTGTTCTTACGCAGAAGCTGGGCGATTTTCTTATCCAGCGGCACAATGCCATCGCGAATATCGACCATAAACAGCACAAGATGCGCCAATTCGATCGCCTGGTGGATTTGCCGCTCGATATGCTCGCTCAGCAGGTCGCTATCGACGATCCCGTATCCGCCGGTATCGACAAGCTCGAAGTACTGGTCGTCCCGGCCGATAATAGTGCTCACCCGGTCTCTCGTAACGCCGGCGGTAGGCTCGACAATACTTATCATCTGCCCCGCCAACGCATTCAAAAGACTGCTCTTGCCCACATTAGGCCGACCGATTATCGCAACCACAGGTAACGCCATAAATCATCCGATCTCTGTTCATTTATTTCGAAAACCAGATTATATCAGAAATGTGGGCCAATTTGAATCTCGAAATCAGAAGATTGGGCAAGGAGACGATTCGTTGTTCTTTTCGTCTTGCTGCCGAATTCAAATAACCACCGTGAATTGCCAAAAGCAAATCACAAGCCGTTATGCTTTGTCCCAGTCTTTGACCTTGTAACGTAATTGTGCAATGACACTATCCCTATTTTTACCCTCATAAACTACATAAAGCCGGAATAGTTGGAGCGAGTACTTCGCGTACTTAACCATAAGACTGTAGTCTATATCCATTAGAGATGTTGGCTCGTCCTCATCTCCTTTAAAAACCTTGATATCTTCTTCCTCCTCCTCATGAGCTTTCTTCCTGATATCTTCGGCGGTCAGTTTGGCTACTTGTCCATATGTCTTTCCTTGTGGAACCTTTATAACAGCCACGCTTGGCTCACAAAGCAAAAACTGTCCGAGAGGAATTTTGAATTCATCGGCCAGTCCACGAAGTTTGGCCCTGCAATTCTGCACAAAAGTCTTACCAGCATGGTATCGACTTTCTCTCTCCTCATATACAGGCACTTCCCTGAGTAGCGCTGGCGGTCTTCGATTTTGAATCGACAACGCCAACGCTCGAATGACTCCATCCTCATCATCCGTGGCTTCTCGAACAATGTCATCAACGAATGCATCCGTGAACTTGCTCAGTTTCTCAGGCGCTTGCACAATCGCTTTGATGGCTTCTCCATCGGGCGGAACAACGTACTCGCCGCCGCCCTTGTCTCGCAGCCGCCTCAGTAATTGGCGACATGATTCTTCAAGGCCAAAGGTCGTCTTGTGATAATACACCACGCGGTGCATGAAAAACCTCGCCAGTAGAAAATGTTCCAGCGCAGCCAATGCTTTTTCCTCGAAGCCAAGAACTTTACCTTTGCTTACCCTCAAATTGTTTAGAAGATAATTGATGTCAATTTTACCGTATGGAACCCCGGTAGCGTGAGAATCACGAAGCAAGTAATCCCAGCGGTCAATGTCAAAGCTGCTATGAATAAGCTTGCTCAACTGCGGATCTGCTGTTCCAGACCTTGTGAAAATATCTGCTACAGCCTTCGCACGTTCTTTGTCCCCAATGGCTTCTAAGAGGTCTGGTTGATTTGTAACGATCAACTTCCCAACTTCTTCGTGTTCCGGATACTTGCTCTTTGCTGCGTCGAATGGCCTACGAACTTCTGATGGGGCTTCAACGCGGTCTTCTGTTAGCTCGACCCAATCCACTTTTTCCATCAGATGCGAATAAGGGTAGTGTCCAACATCATGCAGCAATGCAGCAAGCCTTAGATTTTCTTCCAGTTCTTGCTCAAACTCAACTCCGTTTTCTTTAACGGCCTGGAGAATACGAATCATCGTACCAAGAGCTCCGATACTGTGAGCAAATCTTGAGACCGTCGCTGTGGGATAGACCATCTGCGCCATTGCAAGTTGTTTTAATTTGCGCAGACGTTGAAACGACGCCGTGTCAATAACACGAACTTCTCGTTCAGTAAGGTGGATATCTCCATGAATTGAGTCAACAACTACCTTCTCAGAACCATCATGCTGCGAAGAGACCATAAACTTTCAGCTCCTCCAGAGCCCTTTTGACGTCCTTCTCACTGAAATCTTTGTTGAATCTTATCAATGTAGTGGTGATTTGGCTGGTATCGACTTTGGAAACCTGCTTACGGTCAATCAGAAAATGAACCGAAGCCAATAATTCAAGCTTTCTTGCAAGCTTATCCCGATCAGGCTCTGAAAAGATGGCTCTTATTCTTTCCAATCGCTGTGAAGAACTTTCATCTAACTTCCACCCTTCGGAATCATCCATGCCAGATGCAATATCCGCAGCGATAGCAAATTCGTCGCGAGTCAGGGAGGGGCTGTAAGGGCCATGAAGGTACCATTGGTAGAAATATCCCAGATTGACTCCAGCGGCCTGAGCCAGGTAAACCGCTTTTTGCATTATCAAACGGTCCGTAAAGTAATCTGTCTTAAATGGCAAGTTCAAACCGTCAACGGTAAGTTTTACACCAATCTGCTGACGATCCATAATAATGCTCCCTGATTAAAAATTAAGGTAAATTTTGCCCACTGACAACTACATTATATATACTTTCTATCGACCAATCAATATCTTTCAAATTATTTTTTCCGGACCTGTCATAAAATATTAGGTACAGCCAAGTGTCGTTTTCTATTGACTATTCTCATAGTTAATGTTTACTATTTCCAGTATCTGATCGTCAATGCTCAAGTTTTTAATACTTAGTTGTTTCCCTGAGAGGAGCAGATATTATGGAGAATAATCGACGGGATTTTTTGAAGATGGTGGCTGCGGGGGCGGCGACGGCGG
>DAOVMB010000375.1 GCA_030630905.1 Sedimentisphaerales bacterium | reverse complement strand
GTAATATGTGGCTGGTTTGCACCGACCGTCACAACGGGGGGATAAACAGTCTTTTCATGGATTGGTCGGTCAGAAAGGTCGGACTAAAGGAGTTGTGGACGTTGAAGTGGCACCGCAAGTTCGACACGGCAAACGAATGGACCAGGGCCGGCGGCGTCCAACCCGAGGACTGGCCGCCGTGGATGAGAGGATTTAAAGACTACTGAGAAATGGTGATTGCTGGCGAACTTCTGAATTCGGCATTCGAAATTTACCAGCGGATGGTTTACAATTCCTAACCTGTTAGTTTACGCTGTATCGCTATGTCGCCTAAGTCAGCTAAAATCCTGTTAACTGGTTTGCCGGGCTGCGGCAAAACAACTGCGATAATGAAAATTATCGAGAGTCTCGACTGCGAAAAAGTTGTCGGCTTTTATACGCAGGAGATTCGCGAAAATAATAATCGCAAGGGTTTTTGCTGGAAACGCCTCGATGGTACCGGCGGGATTCTTGCTCACGTTGACATTAAGAGCCGTTTCAAGGTAGGCAAGTACGGCGTGAATATTGCCGGCTTTGAAAAAAACGTCGTGCCGGGTCTGGATGCCGAACAAACCGATGCCGAATTGTTCGTTATCGACGAAATCGGAAAGATGGAGTGTTACAGCGAGAAATTTATCGCCGCCACGCGCCGGCTGTTTGCCTCCGACAAATCCGTCCTGGCTACGGTGGCGCGAAAATGTGCCGGACTTATCTCCGAAGTAAAAAATTATCCAGACATACAACAGTTCAATTTGACCCGCGAGAATTATGATGAGACAATAGTCGAAGTCGAGCAAAACCTGTCGTTCCTAATAAGACCCTCATAACAAAGCTGAAAGGAACCTATTCAGATGATGAAAGAAAAGCATTTTTTTCAAGCCGCCGGCGTGGATGGTTGCAAGGCAGGCTGGCTCATTGCAATTGTCTCGGGGACGAAGAAGAACGAAGTAGAGAGTTCTTGGGAATTCGCGTTTGAAAAAGTGGTTATAGCCGATACTTTCACTGAGGTACTTTCGAAAACGATTGACTGCGTATTGGTCTGCATTGATATTCCAATCGGCCTAAGTAATGGCGACAAGCCGCGCCAGTGCGATGTCGTGGCGCGCAAACTTCTTCGGGGAGCACGGGCAAGCAGTGTATTCCCTGCACCGATCAGGCCATGTCTCTCGGCTACTGATTATGAAACCGCCTGCAAAATTAGCCTCGAATACAGCGGCAAGAAACTAAGCAAGCAAAGCTTTGCTTTGCTCCGAAAGATCCGTCAGGTAGATGATTTGATGGCACCGCCGCTTCAACAGCGAGTGCGCGAAATTCACCCTGAGATTTCGTTCTGGGCGCTCAATGACAAAAAACCAATCCAGCAAAATAAGAAGACAGTCCCGGGCCAAGCCCTGCGTCACAGGCTACTGCAGGACGTTTTTGGGGATGTGGACATTGTCCTGGCTCAAGCTCCGGATAGCGGTTATGTGATGGATGATGCTTTGGATGCTCTTGTGGCTGCATGGACAGCCGGCCAAACCATTATCGGAAAGGCCGGGACATTGCCAGAGAAACCAGAGCATGACAGCAAAGGTTTGAGAATGGAAATTGTTCACCCGGTCAAATAACTCGCATCTGTACAGTAGTCAACAGGTATTACAGGTAAATGACATGGAAACTGTTTTCGTAGATGGCAGCATGGGTGAAGGAGGGGGGCAGATACTTCGGACGAGCCTGGCTTTGGCCTGCATTACCGGCAGGAATCTGCACATCGAAAATATCCGTGCCACCCGCCGCAAGCCGGGTTTGGCTAAGCAGCATTTAAGCTGTGTTCACGCCGCGCGTGAAATTTGCGGCGGACAATGCAAAGGAGCGGCCATCGGCTCGCAGATCCTGGACTTTCAGCCCGGCCCCATTCGCAGCGGGGACTTCACCTTCCATATCGGCTCAGCCGGCTCGGCATCGCTTGTGATTCAGACCGTACTCCCGGCATTATTTTTAGCCGACAAGCCTTCGACCATCACGGTGACCGGCGGAACACATAATCCCTGGGCGCCGCCGTTCGATTTTCTCGCCGAGACCTTTCTACCCGCTATCGCAGACGCCGGTTTCAACGCCGACTGCAAACTCGTAAAGCACGGCTTCTTTCCCGCCGGCGGCGGAAAAATCGCTCTCAACGTCCGGCCCAGGCGAGAAAAGCCGAACCAGTCAATTGACTTCTGCCAACCGGCTGAAAATGTCCAAATCCACGCCCGGATATACACAGCAAAACTTCCCGCCCATATCGCCCAGCGCCAAAAGAAGCTGTTGCTCCAAAGCAAGTTGAAGTTCCGTAACATCGAGCACATCGAAGTAACGGATTCCGACGGCCCCGGCAATTGTATCATGCTCAGGCTCTGCGTCGGGGGCCGGAACACGGTCTTTACCACATTCGGGCAGAAAGGTAAACCATCGGAGAATGTAGTGGGCGAGGTTGTAAGTTTGGCTGAAGATTTCCTGCCAAGCGGCGCAGCGGTGGACAGATTCTTAGCCGACCAGCTTCTAATCTACATGGCCATTTCAAATCCCCGCCCGGGCGGGGAAAAGCCTGCCCCTGCGAAAGCAGGGGGCTGCTACACAACCAACGACCTGACCACCCACCTGACAACAAACATCGAAACAATAAAGAAATTCCTGCCCGTCAACTTTACCATCGAACAGCAAGAAAAATTCTACAGAATATCCTGCCAATCTATAATAACTCAAACTTTACCGATTTGAACGCAAGGTTGTTCACAAGCTCTTATTATGCGGTTATTTGGCCCAAATTGTCATTCTGAGCGAAACGAAGTGAAGCGAAGAATCTAAACGCTGTAAGCACATAATAAAACGATGCGCTGCCATAACACCTATGACGTTGAGATCCTTCGCTGCGCTCAGGATGACGAAACTTGGTTAGTCTGAGTACATAAAATTGATGCTTATCGTCGCTTATGCACCTATAGCACGGATCACAGTTTTGTAATCCTACTTTCTCAGCAGTTCAATAATATCGCTGTGACCTCGGCGGGCCGCCTCGTCCACAGGTGTCCGGCCACTGTTGTCTTTTGCCGTGACATCCGCTCCATTGGACAGGAGCAGTTCCACGATTTCCTTCTGGCCTTGAAACGCCGCTTTGTGCAGAGGTGTGTCACCGCCTTTATCCTTCATATTCACGTCGGCACCATTTGCCAGGAGCAGATCGATGATGCGCTTGTATCCGCGGGAGACCGCGTAGTGTAGCGGTGGCGTCCCGGCTCGATTCTTTGCGTTGGCATTGGCACCATAGTGAAGAAGGACTTCAACCAAATCGTAGTACTCCTGCCGGACTGCACAATGCAACGGCGTATCATAATCTCGCCCCGCAACATTCGGGTCGGCCCCGTGTACAAGAAGATGTTCCGCCAAGTCTTTGTCCTTCGCGCGAACGGCTACATGCAGTGGTACATCTCCATCATTGTTTCTGGCGTTCACATCGGCATGGCTCGTAATCAGCAGCTTTGCTGTGGCTATGTGTCCATGAGAAATCGCCGTCAAGAGTGGCGAATGGTCATACGACCGTTTAGGGCTTGCATTGACGTCGACACCCATAGCAATGAGCTGCCGAACCACATGTGTAAATCCGTTGCCGGCCGCGAAATCCAACAGATTAATCTTTTCTTCGTCCGTGCCATCGATGTCAGCACCCTGAGCAAGAAGAACTATGGTAGTATGAAAAGTACCAAAATAAAGCGATCTCATTAGAGGAGTTTGCCCATTATTGTCCTTCACGTTTATCTCGGCTCC
>DAOVMB010000145.1 GCA_030630905.1 Sedimentisphaerales bacterium | reverse complement strand
CGAGGGCGGGACGCCCTCGACACACTCACCTTGTCTGAAAATGGGCAATAATAAAAAGAAGAAGAAAGAAAAGCCGGACAGTCCCCTTGACACCACCATGAGCCTGGGTGATCACCTGGAGGAGCTGCGCATGCGACTAATCCTGGCGATACTCGGGCTTGTCATCGGGACCATAATCTGTCTGTTCTTCGGCCGGCGAATAATCACATTTATCCAAGGCCCTTACGACAGGATTATGGAGAAGCACGCTGAATCGAAAGTGGAGGAATTCCAGACGCCATGGACGTATCTCTCGGATGCATTTTTCAACAACATGCTTCGGGCAATCGACTCCGACCCCAACGCGCCTGAAATCGATCCGAATGTCGTGACATACGCGCAGAAGATTTACGCCGATACCGTCGCAGTGATCGTTGATGACCCGAACTACACAAAAGCCGTTGCCGAAGTGCATTCTTCCGCCTCGCAAAAGCTGCAGGTACTTGCCCCTGCTGATCCGTTCATAGGATTTATGAAAATATCGCTAATCTCGGGTTTAATCGTGTCATCCCCCTGGGTATTCTATCACCTGTGGATGTTCGTGGCGGCTGGTCTTTATTCAAATGAGAGACGATACGTCCGCATTGCGGTACCTTTCTCTACGGCACTGTTCGTTATCGGCGCCCTGTTCTTTCTTTTTGTAGTGGCCCCAATATCTCTGGGCTTCTTTCTTGGTTTCGGTAACTGGATGGGCGTCTCGCCCAACTGGACTTTTCAGAAATACATCTCTTTTGTGACAATGCTTATGCTCGTCTTTGGGCTTGGCTTTCAGACACCAGTAGCAATTTTCGTACTTAACAGGACTGGGCTGGTTTCGATCGCAGCCCTGAAGAAATCGAGGAAATACGTTATAATTGCTATGTTTGCCTTAGCCGCGATAGCAACTCCACCAGATGTCATCTCACAGATAACCCTGGCAATACCGCTCTATGCCCTCTTCGAATTAGGCATATTGCTTAGCTGGTTTGCAGAGCGCAAGAAAAAATCGAAAGACAAGGCCAAATAAGTCGGCCCCGGTTGCAACCGCCACATCTTATTCAACAAGGCGCTTTACCTGGTAATAGTAGGTGGCATAGCGGCCATCGATCTCGAAGGAATTACCCGTGCGTTCAACTTGCTGAGCCGTAGGCACACCATAAACATCGACGACATTCACCGATGTCAGGGCAGCGCCTTTGAATGTGAGAATTGCCTGTACCGGCTCAAGAAGTAAAGGAGGTCCGCCCGTTTCGATCAGCTTCGTGCCGTCTTCGTTATAAACCGTGCCGTATTGTTTGTCCTGCGCCATGGCGGTAATGAGAATGTGCTCCGACTCGATCAGAGGCCGGTTATCCAGCGGCGTAAACAACAAGCTGATAAAGGGCGTCCGGCCAATCCGGACATTCACGCCAGGCAGATCATAAGTGCGGCCGCCGGCAAAACCGATAACACCCTGCGTTTTCTCGGAATGAACGGTGACCACTTTGTCGCCGTAATCCCATGTGAACTGGCCGGTGCTGCTTCGAATGGTTTGCGCCTGGCGGTCCCAATATGCGGACAATTCGCTGAGATAGGAGGATTCCTGGCCGTCCTTGATTTTGAGTGTCACGCGCCCTACGGCCAGAGCCTCTACGGGCGTATCGCCGTGGGCCAGCAATTCATTCTCATCGTAACCAACCAAACCGTATTCCTGCTGAAGCTTATCTGTGCCGGCGAAAATATCGTCGGTTGATAGCCGGCGTGCGGAGATAATATCACCCTCTTCGAAGTGGTTGTTATAGATTGCGAAGGCCAAAGCCGGGAACTGGCCGATGTAGTGCGGAGTGCAGGTGACGTAGGACCTCATGCCGGGCCAGCCATTACCCATAAACGCACGGGAGGCGGCAAAATGATAGGATGCATCCCATCCCTGGAGACCTATGCCGTAGAATGCGAACAGCGGCGCAATCTCAGCCTTCCACTGGTTTGGCGGCTTCTGCGTCCATTCGGTCATGATGAATGGCTTGTCCTCGACCTGCCAGAAACCGCTGGAGAGGATTCCTCGACCGGCCTTGTTCATGTGGGTGTCGTTGCTGACCAAGCCGGCGATAATGTTGTGGCCGCCGGCGCCGCCGCCAAAATAATTATGGCGGTCGATTGCGTCCATCGCATCGTCGGTCCAGAGATTGGCCGCCGATGCCGCCGGCCCGCCCACCTTCCACGCGGTAGTCACCGTTACCGCCTTGTAACCCAACTCGCGCAGCCGCTGCTGTCGGCGCTCGTAGTAATCCCGCTGGAGTTCAGCCAGGAAACGAATGAAGTCACCCATTCGCTTCTTTTCCCTGCTCTTGTTTGATCGAGGCCCGTCGGCTTCCATCTCCCATGCGCCGTACATCTTCATCTTAGGATTATCGACCGAGTCGTCCGATCTCCTGCCGCTACCCCAGGCAACTATCAGGTTCCCATCGTTGCTGTATCGCCGCTTCACCCAGTTCATCCACATCGTGCCGAGGATCGCCGCATGCCGGTCGAATTTGCCGTTGTTGTAATTAGCCAGATCGTTCAGGGGGGCGTGCCAGAAAATGCTGTCTTCGTTGTGCACTTCGACAATCGCCAGCGACGGATCATCCTTGTAAGCCAGCCCTGTATATGGATTGACGTGTTCGAGAAGCGCACGCTCCCATTGCCACTCAGCATCCTGCAACTCTCGCATCATAGTGACCACGCCGGAAGTGCTCTTTCCGGCTCCTTTATCCGGCAGCTCATTATAAAGGTCCTGCGGATAGCCATCGTCCGGCGTGATCACATGCGGGTAGAACAGCGACCAGGTCATGGAGATGCCGTTGTCCTTGAGGATTGAGAACCACCGGTCCCACCTGTCCAGTTTGGCGGGATCGAATTGTCGGCTGCGACCGCCCGACTGCAGGACGCCCAGCACGCTTTGCACCGGATGCTGGCGCACCATATTGATGCCATACTTGGCATAGAACCGGGCCTGACGACGCTGCGACTCGACAGTCTCGGTCATCCCGGCGTCAACTCCCCAGAACTTTACCGGTGTGCCTTCCTCGAAAAGGAAATCCTTGCCCTGCCGCTTGAGGAAACCGCGTTTGCCGGCAGGTTTTTCGATCAGGTGACTCATGTCGATAATCGAATCCGGGGAATGCCGGTCCGGCCCGGCCATCAGCATAAACCAGTCGTCTGGCCCGGGGGCAGGCGGATTTGGATTGGGGCGAACAACGCCCGTAGGCGCCCAGGGAAAATTCGTAAAAGCAATCGCATCAATTCCGCCATGACCTTGCTCATCCGCCCCGTCACGGTCCGAGATGCGCACCTTAAGCGTGTGCATCCCCGGCGTCAAATCGATCGAACCACCGAACGTCCACGCGATGAAGCGTATGTCGATGCCGGGATCGACCAAGTCAAGCCGGTTGGTGACATAAGACAGGTCGATATCCTGCCAGGTCCCGTCGTCGATGCTGTAGCTGTAATCGGCCCCGCCGTTGCTGTTGCGAAACGGATTGAGCCGAATCCACCACGAATAGCTTCCACCTTCAGTGACAGTAAGGCTGTATGTCGCCGTGCCGGAATCGCGGTAATTGTTGCTCGTGTAGTGCGAATGCCAATCGCCAACGGAAACGCCGGGCTCGCCCGGCGATAAGAGGTCCTTCGTGATTTTGTCGTTATGGTACCAAGAACCGGCGCCCTGCGTTTCAACGAAAGTAGATGTATTATAACCCTCTCCTTCGATCCAGATTGCCTCATTCGCCGGGACAGGCTTTGAAAAACAAACCGGCAATAAATACGCCGCTGTGAAAAGTCCGGCAGAGAGTATTTCACTTTTTCTCATTTTCATTATCCTTGCAAAGAAACCATAAGAACAACCAATCCTTCTCCATCGCATCGCCATTTGAATCCCGCCACCTATATTTCACAGACTACCAATATTTGGGAGCATAATCAATACTCGATATGCCAATATCGCTAAGTCTCGTCCCCAAATGCGAAGGATGCTCGTTTAATCTTCCTGTAAATTGTCAAGATGCCAAAGATATGCTATAATACGGCAGGTTTGGAAAACTATTGTTTTGAATAACCTAAACTTGGAAAGGTTAGAAAATGCTATCGCAAAGAAAAGGAAAAGCACGGCCAGTTTGTCCAAAAACAGGTAATCCCCTTAAGCACCAAGGGAAACATCGCTGGTTAAAATGGATATTTCCAATCGGCGGACTATTGGCTCTGCTGTGGTTTCTGCTTCGCGTGATACCGAAACCTTCACGCGCAACGTATCCGTGCCAGCGTGTCGCCTTCCCATTGGCATCGGGTTTTGCGCTCTGGCTCGCAGGTGCGATAAGCTCGGTTGCAGCATTTCGCAAGGCAAAACGCTGCCTTGCGCAGTCACGCTATATATTGTGCGTGATACTCATTGCTGTGAGCGTAGGCTCTGTCTGGTTCGTTCAAAGCATGACGGCAGAAAAGACGGTTTTCGCCGATGAACCGACGGCAAACGCCCCGATTGGAGTTGCCAGGGGGATTCACCCGGGACGCGTTGTCTGGGTCCACGATCCCGATGCGACCGACTGGGCCGGCCCTGGAGATGGGCACTGGTGGCAAAGCAATCATACGGACCAGGCGGTAGTGGACGAGATGATGAGCCGGGCAATCATGGCTCTGAGCGGCGAAAAAAACGATGCCGCCGCATGGGACAGGCTTTTCGAGCACTTCAACCAAACGAACGGCAAGGAGAAATCCGGATATAAGAAGGGAGAAAAGATTGTCGTGAAGGTCAATTATGTCGGCTGCATTCAGGTTTGGAGCAGACGGCCGGTGGCAGGCATCGACGACTATAATCTTAGAAACGCCGATTATATGAATACTTCGCCGCAAATGATAATCGCCCTGCTGCGGCAGCTTGTAAACGAAGCCGGTGTTAACGAGGCGGACATCACGGTCGGTGACACACTGTGCTACTTCCCGAACGAATTTTACAACATGTGCCACGAAGAGTTCCCGAATGTCCGCTACCTGGAGTACCTCGGTAAATTCGGCCGGACCGCCGCAAAGCTGTCATCCGTCCCGTTCTACTGGAGCACGCCGGACGCCGCAGGCAAGAAGCAAGATTATGTGCCTGCTTCTTACGCTGAGGCTGCATATCTGATTAACCTGGCGAATCTAAAAAGTCACAACGACCAGGCCGGCATCACATTATGTGCGAAGAATCACTACGGTTCGTTAGTCAGAAAGCCGGCCCGCCTGAGCGGATACTATGATATGCACAAAGACCTTCCATACAACACTCCCGGCATGGGGTGTTACAGGCCACTGGTCGATCTGATGGGACACAAGCACCTTGGCGGCAAGACATTGCTTTACCTGATCGACGGGCTATACGCCGGAAAGCACGCCAAGGAAAGGGCACCAAGGAAATGGAACAGCCCGCCCTTTAACGGCGACTGGAGTTCGAGTCTGTTCGCATCGCAGGACCCGATCGCAATCGATGCGGTCGGTTTCGATTTCCTGTGGAACGAATGGGACGATGGACCTCACAAATCCGGCACAAACGATTACCTCATCGAAGCTGCGCTGGCCGACAAACCGCCTTCAGGAACGTTCTACGACCCCGACCACAAAGGAAATGTAAATCGTCTGGCAAGCCTGGGTGTTTACGAGCACTGGAACAACCCGGCGGATAAGCAGTATTCCCGCAACCTGGGAACGGGCAAGGGCATAGAACTGGTAAAACAAACGGGTACCGTCAAAAGCACAGCCAGCTTTCTGGTTTCCAGCGGTGGCAAATAACCTCCAATTTTTTACCGGAGTACTCGGGAATTCGCCATGCCGGGATAAATCCCCGCCAGCGGAGTGTCCCAATTCCGACCAATACAAACGGGGCTTATACCTAAACGAATGGAATAAGCCCCGAAATCATTCGTGTACTGCTGCTATTTCCGCAAAAGCGGTTTCTACTATTCAGCAGCCTCTCCCGGTCGATTCAACCGGATGTCATCGATATACATTTTGCCCGAACCGCCGGGTGTTGTCGTATTGCCCTGGGTTCCCAGGCCGACCGCTATCCTGTCAACGTCAGCCAGGTTTATGCCCTGGTCGGCAATAGCCTGAAGCGGGATAACCCACTCGGTCCAGGTGTCGATCTGTGCCGCGGCCGGATCATCGTGGACCACAACCGCAGGCGTGCCGGCACTGTTGGACACGGCCACGTAAAGCGGCTCAGCATCGTTGCTGGCTATGCCGATATCCTGGTGCGCCCACTGCGGGCTGACTGTCCCGGTAGTCGTGACGTTGGTGAATACGGCCTGACACGTCAGAACGGCATCATGGCTTGTCACCACCAAGCCGACATAGACATTCGAGCCCATTGGGATGTTCTCGGATGTGCCCTGCATCGTCCATGCCGAGCCGTTCGTTGAATGATACGCCGTAAAGTTACCGGAAATGTCACGCTCGATCTTAATCCAGTGCGGTGCGACTTCCTCGCCTGTCGCCGAGTTAGCGCTTGTGCTTGCAGCGCCCGTGCTGGGCCGACGCTGGAAGGAAACACCCTGAGCAGGCGTTACGACCATTGTTGCATGTACCGAATCTGGGTCGAGGCT
>DAOVMB010000489.1 GCA_030630905.1 Sedimentisphaerales bacterium | reverse complement strand
GGATGGAATACGTACACGGCCGAGGAGGTCAAGAAGCATGTCAAAATAACCGTCATAACGAGCCATTCTTTGAGGAACCCGGATTACTGTGAGAAGATCGTGGCTGAGGGTAAGACCGATATGGTCGGAATGTGCCGGCAGTTGATTGCCGATCCGTACTGGGCGAACAAGGCCAGGGCCGGTAAGAAGCAAGAAATCCGGCGTTGTATTTCCTGCCTCGTCGGCTGCTGGCAGGAATCGCTGATGATTAAGCGCGACATGCGATGCGCGATTAATCCGGCTATCGGTGATGAGAGATTCATTCATCTGAAGCCCGCCGGGAAGGCCTGTAAAGTTGCAGTTATAGGCGGCGGGCCTGCGGGGATGGAAGCTGCCCGTGTCTCGGCATTACGAGGACATAAAGTCACGATATTTGAGAGAAGCGGCGAGTTAGGTGGTGCGATTCTTTATTGCTGCACTGTGCCGGGCAAGAACAAAATGCGCTGGTACGCCGATTGGCTCCGGCAGCAAATCAAAAAGCTCGGTATCGAAGTGAAATATAACACAGAGCCGAAAGCTAAAGACCTCAAGGGATTCGACGTTGTTTTGCTTGCCGCGGGAGGCAGGGTTGTAAAGCCGGATATCCCCGGAATCGACTTGCCCTTCGTTGTTACGTTTGAAGATGTTCTGCGGTGCAAGAGTACGAAATGTGAATACTATCCAAAGGGCAAGGCAAAGCCGGTCGAATGCGGCCAGAACGTACTGATTTGGGGCGATCATTTTGGCGCCGCCGACGCTGCTGAAAAGCTCGGCTGTGACGGCAGGAAGGTCACGATTGTCACTGAGAACCGCGACTTTGCCGAGTGGATGGAGCCGTGCCATCGGGATGTGATGCTGAAACGCTTTGCCTGCGGCAACGGCGAAGGCCTAAAGAGCAAGACTTACAAAAACGCTGTCCGGATTGTCCCCAGCTCATCTGTCCTGGAAATCAAGAAAGACGGCACGGTGATCGTTGTCAGTAATACGTTCGAGCGATCCGAAGTGAAAACCGACACCCTTGTTCTTGCCAGGGTCGAGCCTAATGACTACATGTATGACAGCCTTCTGGAGGCAGGTCTTGCCGTAGTGAAGATCGGGGATTCCAAGAACGTCAGAAACGTGCGAGGAGCAGTGACGGATGGAGCAAACGTTGCGCTTGCCATCGAACAAGGCGCCAGGCTTAATGCTAATAACGAACTGATTTCAAACCTGCCGACCGGCATAGATTTGTAATAATGGCAACGAGTGGATTATACGGAACAGTTTGAAAGTGGATTGGATGTAAGGAATCACAGACATGGAAAAAATCAGAGTCGGTGTCATAGGCACGGGATTCATCGGTCCGGCGCATGTCGAGGCGCTCAGGCGGCTTGGCAATATAGACGTTGTCGCTTTAGCGGAATACTCCGATGACGTTGCTAAATCGAAGGCTGAGATGCTCGGGATCGACCGGCATTACGGCGACTACAGAGAACTTCTAAAGGACGGTAGTATTCAGAGCGTTCACATTTGCTCGCCGAATTACCTGCATTACGAAATGGCCAAAGCGGTCATGGATGCCGGCAAGCACGTTGTTTGCGAAAAACCTCTTGCGATTAGCGTTGCCGAGGCGGAGCAGCTCGTAGAGCTGGCGGAAAAGACGGGCCTTGTCAATGCAGTCAACTTCAATATCCGATATTACCCGCTTATGAGGCAGCTTCGATTGATGGTTGACAAAGGCGACATCGGGGAAGTCTTTGCCGTACAGGGCTCTTATCTGCAGGACTGGTTGTTTCATCCGACGGACTACAACTGGCGACTTGAGCCGGAGCAATCCGGCCAATCCAGGGCCATCGCCGATATCGGCTCTCACTGGATGGACCTGATCGAGTTTGTCACGGGGCTCAAAATCGTGGAAGTCTGCGCCGATTTTGCGACGTTTCACAAGATCAGGAAGAAACCGTTGAAGCCGGTCGAGACCTATGCCGGCAAGGTCCTCAAGCCCGAAGACTACCAGGACATGCCCATAAATACGGAGGACTATGCAACGGTTCTCTTTAGATTTGAAAACGAGGGCCGGGGGGTGATGACCGTCAACCAGGTTGCCGCAGGAAGGAAGAACAGGCTCTATTTCGAAATGGACGGTTCGAAGCAAGCCGTCGCGTGGGAATCCGAGGCGCCGAATCAAATCTGGATCGGCAAGCGCGACGGTAACAATGAAATCATGATGAGGGATCCATCGCTGGTTTATCCAGAGTGTACGGATCTGATAGACTATCCGGGCGGGCATAACGAAGGATTCCCCGACACGTTCAAGCAACTGTTCAAGGAAGTTTACGCCCGAATATCCGGCGAAAAGTCGGGGCCGGCCCCTTATCCGACCTTCCGGGACGGACTGCGTGAGCTTGTTCTATGTGAGAAGATCATGCAGAGCAATCAAACCAAGTCATGGATTAAAGTTTCATAATTAGGAGTTATGAAGATGATTAAGCTCGGTTTTGTAAGTGCGATATTGGCGGACCAAACGTTTGAGAAAGTAATATCTTTTGCCGGTGAGACGGGATACTCTTGTGTCGAGATAATGTGCTGGCCCGCGGGAAAGGCCGAGAGGCGCTACGCCGGAGTCACGCACATCGACGTCTCGAAGCTGCCCAAAAAGCGAATAAAAGAAATTCGTGATCTTCTTGAGGAAAAAGGCGTCGGCATCTCCGGCTTAGGCTACTACCCAAATCCGCTCGAAGCAGATAAGAAAAACGCCAGCCGTTACGTCACACATATTAAAAAGGTCATTGACGCCGCCGACAAATTGGATTTGCGGAACGTAAACACATTTAT
>DAOVMB010000443.1 GCA_030630905.1 Sedimentisphaerales bacterium | reverse complement strand
GGCCTGGTTCTCGTTCATTTGTTAATCTCCTAAAAAATATTGGCTATTCACCCACTATTATGCTTGTTTCTGCCATAAATGCAAGAAATTTATCTCGCATCTAAAAAAACACCTTGCCGGGCTTTGGCCAGGCTTTGACGAGCTCTCGTTTGGGCGTTTGTCTCGGCGGAGGCCGAAGCCGTAGCAGGGAAGCCCGCCACAGGCCGGCAGTCGAGTCGCTCAGTTGAGCTGCGTTTGGTTTTCGGTTTGGTGTTGCTTTGGCAAATCTCTCATTAGGCCAATCCTCTCGATTGGAATTCGCTTAAAACCGAGTTTGTAGGCGGGCGAATCGTCTTTGAGCTTAAAATTCTGGTTGGCTGGGTCGATAAAACCAGGCTCCTTCGTTGTGAGATTATCCTCTATGGTAACTATATTTCTATCGACGCCGGGGAGGTCCAGCCATCTGCCGCCGGAACAAATATTCCGCCGGATAATATTACCCTTTGGCGCAGCAGGGTCATCTTCCAATATGCTCACGAGCTTAGGATAGCGCTTCCGCCAGAGTTCAGACATGTAGGGCATAGCCTTCAACCGTTGCGTCATGGTAGTATTCACGTGGTATCCAGCCCAGCCCATAGCACGCGCGTCGATGTGCAGAGAGGGCCGGCAGTCCACGAAGATATTGTTTTCAACCAGACAGTCGCGTCCACCACCGATAAAAGCAGCTCGCGTGACCCGGTAGAAAACATTGCCATAAATCTTCGTGCCGCAGAACATATCATCCAGATAGACGCCGACGCATCCGCGTCCCCTGAATCCGGTGATTTTATGAAGGTAGTTGTAACGGATAACGGTGCCCCGCATCGTCCAGTCCCGTCCGGCGTAGATTGCACCGGCATCGTTTGACTCCAGACAGACATTGTGGATTTCGTTGAACTCAATCACGTGGTCATTGCCCCCGAACATAATAGCCATGTGCGGGGCGTTATGGATAAGATTGTGGGCTGCCCGGTTGCCGACGCCGTGAATCGCGATTGCAGGTGTATACATACGCTGCCATCGCCCGTATTTGTGGATGTGGTTATTCTCGGCGAAGTGCCCGCCGGGAGTGAGAGATTTTCGTTCGCCGCCCTGCATACTAACACCGCCGCTGCCGGTCGCATAAATATCACAAGACGCAACGCCGTTATTGTTACCCCCTTTTATCTGTACGGCTGTGCCTCCAAGGTTGCGCAGTACGCAACCAACGATTTTTGAGCATTTGCAGTTCTTCATCACGATGGCCGTGCCGCGGGCCGCCTCGAAAATCATCCCTTCAATGACAACATGCGAAACGCCGGTCAGATTCACAAGTGTGTCCAAGATGGAAACGACTGCACGTCCTTGCTCAATGTTGGCCGGCGGCCAGAAGTAAAGGATGCCAGTCTCCCGATCGAGGTACCATTCGCCGGGCCTGTCGAGTTCCGCCAGGATATTCAATCCGTAGAACCATTGGCCGATACGGTAACCGTAGTTGTGGTAAGGCGGCTTGACGGAAATGATGCGTTTATCGGTATCGATTGATTCGACCTGCTGCCGTTCGTCAGACCAGTCCCAGAACCAGTAGCCGTGCACCCACACATCGTTTTCCCCGACCCAGCGTTTCGGCCTGTCGCCCTCGTACATAAACTTGCCGGTCTTGCTGCCCTTCGTACCCCTGACGTTGACAGTACCGGGTTCGAGAAGGCCTGCGATTTTGACGAATCCCTCATTCGGCCACCGCGCCAACGTCATCGGCTCATCCTGAAAGAACAGCTCCATGCCGGTTGAATGTGCTGGCCCTCTGAATCTTCGAGGCGAAACTTTACCGAAGTCTGTAATCCCCTGTGCTCTCAGGTCGGTTTGTAATATCTTATCCTGGTATGCTTTTTCTATTCGCCTAAGAATCACTGCATCATCAATCGCCGCAAATCCGGCGACCTCTTTGCCGCCGATGAGTCGCACTTCTTCATCCTTGTACGCCTGGTAGATAATCGGCGCACCATCGGTGCCACTGTCCTCGGCGGCCAGTTGAAAAGTCTTTGTTAGAGAATATATGCCACCGCGTATATAGACCGTGACGCCGCCATCGGGTAACTGTCCAGCTTGTTTCAATATCCGGATGGCATCGCGTGCCCTCGACAGGCTCTTGAACGGACCATCACTGCGCTGCGCATTTGGCGCAGGCAATGCCCCCGACCAGGAATCGTTACCAGCCGGCGAAACGTAAAAACTGACTTGCGGTTGACCGGCAAATAACAACGCCTGAAAAGACAAAATGACTGATACTACAATGATTCTGTAAATTCTATAACGCATCTCTTTTGCTCCAACTAAGTGCTAACATCTATTCTAACTTTGAAGCTAATTTATCTTTTGACCGGCCGAATGCAGCAGCCGATAAAAATAGTCCCAGGTCCATCCTCTGGAGCCGTCCGGCCTTATAAGCCAGAAGCCGCGCACATCATCATTATCGTGCACCGGCGGTTGCTTTTTGGGGGCCTTTAACTCATTACAATACAATTGCCAATAAACTATGTAGGGACATCCCCAATCCAGCGCCGTCTGCACCGCGTTGGGAATCGCCTTTCGGATTTGCTCGGCTGAAAACCCATTTTCCGGCATACCAAACTCGCCCAGATATACATTTCGATTGCCGAAATCAGGACTGTCCGGCATATTCTCCGCTATGAAATCCAGCGCATCGCGGAATACGTTCGGGTCTTCGAAACGCTCCGTTGCCGCATCCCACGCCGAATACGAGACCAAATCCAGATTGGTATGCGGCAGAACCGAATTCACCATATTGGGCCTGCCCTCCTTCATAGAAACAACGACACGGTTCACCTCGGCGGCGTGATAAACCCGAACGTTATGCTGACCGACCTCTCGCCTGGCCTGATTCACCCCCGCCTGCCGCGCATTCAGCCACTCTATCATACCGCTTATCGCCACCGGCTCCGGGTCAACTTTTCTGTCGAAACTGCCGCGAATCAGCCAGTCACCTTCCCAGTGCTGTAAAACAAACGTCTTGCCGGTGTTCCGGTAAGTCGTCAACAGATGTTTCGCCAGTTCGTAGACCTGCTTTTGCTCATCCTGCTTCTGCTGCTCGGTGATGCCGTTTTTCCAATAGCCGCCGCCGCGCCCCATCGAGAAGCACATCAAAAT
>DAOVMB010000124.1 GCA_030630905.1 Sedimentisphaerales bacterium | reverse complement strand
TAGAAGATCGAAGACTTTCGCCTCATCCGTTGCAGAGCCGCTGCCTCCGCCGGTTTGGGTTATAATCCGGTCATGATATATTATAGGTGGACCTTTATACCTGTCATCGGTTCTCCAAAGTACACTCCCATCGGAACCCCTGTAAGCGGTCATGCCCCTATCCACTTCATCGCCGGCCCTGTCACCGGACCGGCTGCCCGCTTCGAGCAGGACATCATGCTCGGTTGAATAGGCCAGCCATGTCCCGAAAATACCCTTGTTCGTCTTCCAGATCGATTCTCCTGTCTGCGAGTCCAAAGCATACAGCGTGTGTCCTTTTTCGAAGTTAAGCCCCCGTCGTTTCAAGGTGGCGAGCTTCGTTTCGCTCATGCCATCGATGCAGAAAACTTTGCCGGAAGCTATTGCGATTGCATTGTGGCGGAAAGAATGTTCTGCGCTGCGTTTCCAGCGAATCTTACCCGTGTGGCGATCCATGGCAACGAGGATTTTGCTGCCGGAAGCATAGTCCGCATTCGGCGTCACGCCGGTGACATTGTTCAAGCCGAAGCTTCTGGCACTCCTGGCGGTTCCGGCTTTTCCATTAGGCACAGCGAGAAGGTAGGGGTGGAGAAAAAAATCGGCGTTGTCAATCTTTTTGTTATGTCCCTCGATTGCCAGCACGTTCTTTCCGGCACGCAGAAAAGTTGCGTGGTTGTCGATCCTGAAATATTCCCAATTATCAGCTTCGTGTTTTCCGACGCCCGATGCTCTTTGACCGCTGCCTCTTGTAACACCCACGCGGAGGATTTCCCTGCCGTTGAGGTATGCGATAAAGGCGTCGTCGTACTTGACCACCAAACCAAGCTCGGCGATCTTGCCCGGCTCGGGCAGGCTAAATGACCTGCGTAAATAGATGACCGAGTAATGGTTCCTCATATTTTTTAGCGTCGTTTTGATGTCATCGTCACTGTAACCAAATCCCGCCGGGGCGGTCTTCCACTTATCGTTCTTGAAGTCCGGCTGGGCCCATCCGCCGGCCGGATTAGCTCCGGCTAAATATTGCCAATCGGCGCCTTTCTTGATGATCGGCTTGCTGTCTTTAGGTAATATTATACGCCCTGTTCCATCTTTCAGCGGAACGTGAAGCGGCGAAGAAGTTGCCAGCAGCAGATCTTCCCGGACGGCCAGCGAGCCGAAGCGGGGCTTGTCCTGGCCCGGCATCGAGAATTCCTTCATAGTTCTGCCCGTAGCCGGATCGAGAACGTGGATCTTGTCGCCATAAACGATATAGACGGCGTCGGATACAGTGACATAGTTACTACCGATCTCATTGGCTCCCGGCTGGTGAGCCGTGTTGTCGTAGAACTTGCCGAGGTCTTCGAACTGTCTTTCCCACAGCAGCCGGCCGGTATAGACGTCAACCGCCCGAATCATGTTTCGCCCTTCGATGAACAGCCGGCCCCCAACGACCTGCGGCGATGGGCCGTGGCCGTGACGCGGCAAAATCTTGTCGTTCGACGGCCCACCGAACCATAGAAGTCCCAGCGGTGCTTTGACAGCTTTGTCGCAGGACATCACGGTATTTGCGGCATCGCCGTACTGATGGGTCCAATCTGCCGAATCAGGAAGCGGGCCGACTCTGGTCAATCTGATAAATTCACCCGAACTTGCAATCTCACAGCCGGGCAGTTCCGACCTGATAGTTCGCTTGAAAATAGTGATATGTTTCCTCTGCGGGGCCGAAAAGAAGGCGGTGCCGCCGTATGGGCGAAGCGAATGAAAAATCCGCTCAATGAAAACGCTGTCTTTCCGGAAGCCGGCCGCTTTCAGGTCTTCCGATACGATAAGATTTGCCATGTAGGGGGCGAGCCGCATCGTCGTAATGTCACCGACATGAACGGAGACTCGATTTCCATACAGTCCCGCCTCGTCAAGTTTCCGTCGCATCGCGGCGACCTTTTCGGCATCGGGATCGAGCGCGATTACATGCAGGTCCGATTGACTCACCAACTGATAGAGAAGTTCGCCGGAGCCAAGACCGGGCAATAGGCAATATCCCTCTTTTTGATCTGTCATTTCCAAAATCTGCCTGGCCTTGCCCGCACAATGATCGGAGCGGGCCGTAGGGGCGGTTCGCGAACCGCCCGTACTTCCTAATGCATAACGTTCCGGCTCGATTTCCTCCTCTGCGAAACAATAGAGGCTTCCTCCAAGAGTCACTACGAAAAGCTTGCCGTCCGCGGCGAGCATATTCCAGACTTTGCCGTCCACCTTCGCCTGCCATGAGACTTTGGCTTGACTGTTATCGGTAGGGATATCAACCGCCAGAATAGTACCATCTTCGCCGCTGCCGTAGACACGAGTGCCGGCTGCTATATGGATCCTATCGAGTTGTGGTAAGGTCTCTGTGGCGCCAATATCTTTTGCTTTTTTGGCGCCCGGTTCGAGCTTGTAGGCCGCGACGGCATTATTTTTTATGCCGATGATAACGTCGCCCGCTATCACCGAAGCCGGCGCACGGGAGATTCCAATACCGTCGGAGAGCTTATATATGCATCCATCGTTGAAGAAATAATCGCCCGAGGCCATAACCTCGCAGACGCCGATCTTGCCGTACTTGTTCAAATGATAGTACAGGAACTTTCCCGTCTTTCGGTCGTAAGCGGCCGGCACGGAACGACCGCCGGATATGAGCAGTTTGTCCTCGGTCGCGACCAAATATCCCTGCGGCGCCACGCCGGCAAAGGCAGGGCTGCTGTGAGGCTGCATGATGTACGTCGAACCGCTGCCGCTATTGGTCCAGACGACATTTCCCGTCCCGGCGTCGATTGCATAAATGAATGTTCCCATGAAAGGCCAGATGCTGGCCGCGAAGTATATCGTACCGTCGTAAAGGACCGGGCCGCCCCGCACGGGCCACATACCGACAAGCCGATCGTTGCCGATGACCTTGTTCGTCCCGGGGCCTGCGAGAAACTTCCTGATAAGAGAACCATCCTCGGCGTTGCAGGCGTACAGATACCCATCATCCGAGGCGAAGTAGAGCTTGTCCTTATATGCCACAGGAGCAAAACGCACCGGCCCATCTGTGTAGAAACGCCACTTCTCAGCCCCCGTCTCCGTGTTATATGCGGTTACGCAATCTGAGACCATCGAGCCGACAAAAATGGTCTTGCCCGCAACAACGGGTTCGTATGAAGCGTCAAACTGTAATCTGTCCTGGCTTTCCGGCCAGGCGGGCTTCGGGGAGCGAAGCTCGCGAACCCATTGCAGATTCAGCTTAGCCGGCAACTGTTCAGGTGATGCTGCACATCGCTGGCCGTTGTAACGCCACATAGGCCAATCGTCTCCGAGCACAACCGCCGGGAAGAATAACGCCGGGATAAGCCCGATGCCGATTAGAAAAAGTGAACAAAAATGCCGACTAATATATCCGCCGGTTCTTGCGGCAGGTACGGGTTTGTCGTTGTCGTTCATTATTAAATTGGTACTCCCAAGGTTCGAAAGACTTAGTGTTCAGCGTGACGAGGATAGCTTCCACCCCATTGACAGGAATTTATCATATACATAATTTCAACGTCCTACTAAAATCTTTGATTTTATCAGATTAACAAAGCCTCCTCAAATATTCAACTGATTTTTGGTGACTTTCAGCGGATATTACTTTTGTTGAGATTGTTGACACCTGGCGAAAAAGCACTGGTTGCTGCTTAAATGGATATGGAAGGAGCGTTCTCAATAGAGGATCAGTTGCAAAAAAGTTGGTTACTTTAAGGTAAGTTTGCCGGATAAGACCATGAATAAGACGGATTTATCGCATTGTGGGCAACAGCATATATGCGTTATAAGCAGGCGGCACAACAAAGGATACCGCCCACATGCTGATGCCGCTATCGAGGCGCTCGGGTTGCTTCCCAGCGTTGCCCTATCCTCCCCGATAGCAATGACATTATACTTATACATGCTGTTGCCTTAAAGCGTTAAATCCAAAAGAGTTGTAGGATTTCTTTTTTATCAGCCAACCAACTTTTTTACAGTTGATCCTAAGCAGATTAAGAAACGATATCGGTCAAGCAGGCTCGCTGAAATTCTGCCACTCGATACTCCCGACTTTCTTTAGTGCATAGCCGACCTCTCGTAGGTAATCGCCATAACACACCTGTGCATGGAATCCCTGCATTTCGGTAAGCAGCTTGCGAAAATCTCCGTCGATGGCTATGTCAATCTGGGACCGGCAGGCGGGATTAGAAGGCGAGTCAAGCACCTTGCCCCGGAATCCCTGCCACTTCGTGCATCTTAAATTCGGAATTATGACCGTGACGATCTGCCCTTTTGTGTAATCTACCTTCGTCGCGGCACCGTAGTCCGACTCGAAATGGGTCATGATTTTAGCCGGCTCGTAATCCTTTCCGTTCATTTTCCTGGGGGCGGCACAGTGGGCCACTGTGAAAATGCCGTCGTGTGGAAAATGTGTATTGCACAGAAAAGTCGGCTTACCGGCGATCCAGCGAAGAAGCACGCCGGGCAGAGTGTGCGACAGATCGGTGTGGCAATAAGCGGTATATCCTTCGTCGTTTGCCAGGCTCAATACCAGACAAGGCGGGGTATCGAGCATCTCGATAACCGATCTGCCCATGCAGTTGGCAAAGCCGAAATTAGTCGCGCCCGATTCGCTCATCAGCTCCTTGCAAACGGCCAGGGCAATAAACGAATTGACTACGAACTTCCGCTCGGTCTTGAGGGTAACATTGGGCAACGCGAGCAGTTCGTTCGTCTGCCGCTGTGCGTTTTTCATGATATTTTCATCCGCCCGGGCCTTTGCCAATCGCCGGGCGAATTGGGCCTCGGAAACGATTTCGAAATCGTAATCCCAGACCTCTTTCGCATGGGCGGGGCTGAGTCTTTGAGCAGGTTCGCTGTAGGCTGTCAGTCCTCCGATGGCGAGCATTTTCGTACCCCTGGCATTTTTCAGCCCGTACAGCGCCCGCAACCGCCATAGAATCCCGTTATAGTTGTCGACTACGATATCGTCAACATCCATATTCGGCTCTTCGAATGTGTCGCCGTTTTTCCGTAGGAGCCGCCAATGGGCGATTTCATACCAGAGGTAGTGATGACCGGACTTGTGCCGCAGGAACATAATGTTCGGTGTTTTTGAGGCGGCAAGTTTATAGACCTGCCAGCCGCCGGCCGCATAGACTAAAAGCACATCGCATTTGGTATCCGCCGCCACGTCGGCTTTCTGGTCACTGTCCACCAGGGCGAGAGGCAAGACTTCGATGGGAAATTCTGCTTTGGTTACCAACTCATTCAATTCGGTCCTGATTCTCACGGCCTCCTCATTTACCTTCTCCTGGGTTTGGAGTCCGCCGTAACTGCGCCAACTGGTTTTCTCCTGCCGTTTTTCTATCTGGTAAGTCAGAACCGGCTTGATTCGCAGTGCTGTACCGAGGGGCGGCTCCATTCCGGGCGAAACCGGTTTAGCGGAAACGGCACGGGCCTGAGACTCGGCTGGCAACATCAGGCCGCCCAGTGCAGCCGTGCCGGCAAGGCCACCAAGAAATCCCCGCCGGCTTATACCCATTGTAGATGCTTTAGAATATCCACCACAGGAGCAACTAAGAGTGTGGAACTTGGAATTGATTTGATGTTCATCGTATTGCATGGCTAATGTCCTTCTATTTTATAGTCTGAAACTTTCTTTATGAATAACGCAAAGCAATTCTATAATATCTTTCTATTTTTTACATTACCAAATTTCCCGGATTGTCACAACTTTAACCTTTCGCTCTGTGTCGAGCCTTCTTGCCGGATTCTTCGTATTATGGTATGATACGCTGCCCAATAACGATTATACGTAAAAAGTCAGTGAAAGATTGTTTCGTATGGTTGCAGATAAGAATATTCGCACGGCCGCTTATGAATTGTCGCCGGGCAATGATAGAATGCCTGGAAATCTTAGAGCAGTGGAAGTACGGGCGGTTTGCGAACCGCCCCTACGGCCCGCTCCGAAGAAATGAAAAGGCCCCGCTTGACGGCGAGGCCTTTCGGTTCTAAAGCGTTGTTTTTGCTTAGCCCGGGATTACGTTGGTCGCACATGGACCTTTTTTGCCTTCTCCGATCTCGAATTCGACCTTCTGCCCTTCATCGAGCGATGCGTAGCCGGTTGTCTTTACCTCTGAGTGGTGGACAAACAGATCATCGCCGCCGTCGTCCGGCTCGATGAAGCCAAATCCCTTACTTGAATTAAACCATTTTACTGTACCTGTACTCACTGATACTTCTCCTTGGCCTTATATAAAGGCCGACTTAATAATCTCTCTCTTTCGTTTTATTAAGAGTATGTCCTTGAGAGATGAAGGAAAGTACTCTATTAAAAATCCCATTATACGTATAGAATATAAAAAGTCAATAAAATAAATAAAAAAATTTTGGCGGCTTATAAAGAAGTACGGGTGGTTCGCGAACCGCCCGTACGCACGCATCGAAGAAATTCGCCTCGATGATTGAGCTTTCGAGTCTTTGCTGGTAAACTGTGACTTATATCGATCGACGAGGTTCGGAACAAGTGACCACCTTTTTGGAGAATAGCTAATGCTGATAAGGATTATATCGCTAATTATTACTTGTGCATTTTCGTCCGTGGCTTTGGCGGCGTCTGTACCGTCAATTCCGGAGCCGGCCTATAAAATAGTCGATGACTTTTTATACTCTCAGCGGACCGCCGCTACAGTCTGGAAGCCGATGGCCGGCAGCAAGCCGGTTTCGCTCGTGAAAATTGACGGCAGGAACACTTTGGGGATGCAATGCAACTTCCGCGGCACAAAAATAGATCGAGCATCCTGGGACGCCAGCCTCAAACTCGACCTTGCCATGTGCAAGGGTCTTCAATTCCTGTTTTACTGCCCCGATCCATCGCCTGTGGCAAGTTTTGCCGTTTACCTGCACAGTGGAGACGGGTGGTACAGAGGTGGATTCGATGCTCCTGCTTCTGAT
>DAOVMB010000460.1 GCA_030630905.1 Sedimentisphaerales bacterium | reverse complement strand
GACAGAGGATTTTTGCAGGGTTCTTAGTTCGTTCTTTAGCTGTTCATGCCGATCCAGTATATCTTTTGATGCTTGATAGAGGAGCTGGCCTGCTTTTGTAAGCTCGATGGGTCTTTTCTTGCGATTAATCAACTGGCACTTGTGAGCAAGCTCCAACTGTGCAAGCTGCTGCGAGACGGCAGATTGGCTTAAAATATGTTTTTCCGCAGTTTTTGAGAAACTTCGCAAATCTGCCAAATCGCAGAATATCTTTAGCATCTCTATGTGCATTATAAGCCGTCCTTATAAACTCTATTACTATTAATCGGTTGCCATGCCATGATATATCGCGTATAATAATTAGTTCACAAAATTAGCGTATAAAATCCAATTTTTTGATTCTTTTATTAGTCTAACTTATTGTAACGGTTATTGAAAGCAGAATTTTAACACTTTAACTATAGGAGATTAGAATAATGGCTGCGAACACCATTATCCAGGGAGTTTACGAGCAGGTTGTAAGACGCAATGCCGGTGAGGTAGAGTTCTTACAGGCGGTAAAAGAAGTTCTTGATTCTTTAGGGCCTGTTCTCGATAAGCATCCGGAATATGTCGAAGCGAATATTCTTGACAGGATTGTCGAACCGGAAAGGCAGATCATGTTCCGCGTGCCATGGCAGGATGACAAGGGCAACGTTCACGTCAATCGCGGGCTCCGGTTTGAGTTCAACAGCGCGCTTGGCCCATATAAGGGCGGCCTGAGATTCCATCCGACAGTAAATGCGAGCATCCTGAAGTTCCTCGGATTCGAGCAGGTATTCAAGAATTCTCTCACGACTCTGCCGATGGGCGGAGGCAAGGGAGGATCGGACTTTGATCCGAAGGGCAAGAGCGATAACGAAGTGATGCGCTTTTGCCAGAGCTTCATGACCGAGCTTTGCCGTCATATCGGCCCGGACACTGACATTCCCGCAGGTGACATCGGTGTCGGCGGACGTGAAATCGGCTTTCTGTTCGGCCAGTACAAACGCATTAGCAACGAGTTTACTGGTGTTTTAACCGGAAAAGCCCTGAATTGGAGTGGTTCACTGATTCGTTCGGAAGCTACAGGATACGGCTGTGTGTACTTCGCCGGAGAAATGCTAAAAATCCGCGGCGAGAGCTTCGAGGGTAAGATCTGCACCGTCTCCGGTTCAGGAAACGTCGCACAATACACGATTGAAAAACTCAACCAACTCGGCGCAAAAGTCGTTAGCCTTTCCGATTCCGGCGGATCAATCTACGATCCTGATGGAATTGACGATGAGAAACTTGCCTTTGTATTAGATCTCAAGAACGTACGGCGCGGACGCATCAAGGAGTACGCTGAGAAGTTTGGTGTCGAGTATCTTGAAGGCAAGCGGCCCTGGGGTATCAAGTGTGACTGTGCCTTCCCCAGTGCAACGCAGAATGAGATTAGCGGCGATGATGCGAAAACATTGCTGGCTAACGGCTGCACTCTTGTTGCCGAGGGAGCCAACATGCCGAGTACTCCTGATGCCATCGAGCAGTTTATCGACAAGAAGATCATGTACGGTCCCGGCAAGGCCGCAAATGCCGGTGGCGTTGCTACATCGGGACTGGAAATGTCACAGAACTCGATGCGGTTGTCATGGACGCGCGAAGAGGTGGACGAGCGACTGCACAATATTATGATTGCCATTCATAAACAATGCTACGATGCAGCCAAAGAGTATGGACAGCCGGACAATCTCGTGATAGGCGCAAATATCGCCGGTTTCGTAAAGGTCGCCGACTCTATGCTCGACCAGGGACTTGTGTGATTCAAGACGACGCCACCTGCCATTGTATAAGAGTAGGGAATATAGGAATTGGTGTTCCTGTCCACTCGTCAAACGGGATACGCCAAGCAAGTTAGCAAGGTTGGCCTATGGCTGGTTGGGCAAGTACAGGAATCGACGATCTTGACATCGTCTTGACCGGCCTGGAAAAGGGCGACAACGTGGTCTGGCAGGTGGATCACATCGAGAATTATTGCTCTTGATGAGCCTCTTGTCAGACCGGTCTCAGGTATGAATGACGTTCGAAAATACTCGCAGCATCTTGTGGACCTGCTCGATACCAGGAAAAACGCTTTTCGAACGGTTCCTTTTCAGCAGCTTATTACTGAAAAGTCGGATGTCAGGCTGGAGCTTGTCGCAGTACGGGATTATCAATTGGCAAAACAGGCCAGGCAGATGGGGGACAACCACGCCGAGCCTAGGGGTTCCCGTCAGTTTTCATGAAATCAACAAATTTGCTATCCTTGCGGAGATCGCGTATGAGGGCGGTAACTTAATGCCGGAACTATCCTTCGGAACCCACTTCTTCAAGGATTTGGTCGAGGGAGATATTTTCTATGTCGCTCTTTTCCCGGAAAAGCCCGGCACAGTTTTCAATAGAGCAAAGCTCGATGAGATACCAAATCGACTGGCTGAAGTTCTGCCTGAAAGCAGCAAGTATGCCGATGTAGTCGGGTTATACAAAATGCACGATTGGAAACTTCGGATCATCAGTGACATCACTTATCGGAAAGTCATTTGTTTTTTCGTTTGAGTCGGCACAATCAGTGTTTTGCCGTGAGTGATTTATAATACCAATTGGAATTAGTTCATGCGCCCCAATGTCATTCCCGCGAAAGCGGGAATCCATTGTTCCACATTCCTGAGTTGTAGTAAAGAGGAGATTTCTGCTGCTTAGCAAAATCCCATCACCACAAGCTCACATATTAAATACAATTGGTATAATATCGGCTATTTATCTACATCCGGCTTCGCTTTGGGCCTACCGAGCCGGATAATCTTCTTGCTCATGGTTTGATGGTGATAATTATTCTGCGATAGCTGTACAGATTAGGGTCGCCGTCGTCTTTTAGCTCGAGATTTACGTAGATTTTTCGTGTCTGACTTACCTCGGGAGCTGTAAAACTTGCCTCTTTTGGATTTAACGCTTTAAGGCAACAGCATGAATGGGTATAATACCACCGCCATCGGGGCCGATAGAGCCTGCCCTGAGCGCAGCCG
>DAOVMB010000186.1 GCA_030630905.1 Sedimentisphaerales bacterium | reverse complement strand
CAGTGCGTCCTTGGCCCGCTTGACGTCGACGTCCTTGAGCGGATGCGTCGGCAGCTCGTAGTCGACGATGTCCTGCGGGGTGACCCCGAGAAAGCGGGCCCGTGGTACGCAGAAGAACTGGTTGATGTGGGCCGCGTTTCCCGATCCGACCTTCAGCGTGCGGTAGATATTAAACATGCCGTACGGATCGCAGTCCACAAAAGCATAGACCGGCAGCTTTAACTCGTCGGCGAGCCGCCGGATAAAACGCCGGCAGGCGCGCGTGGGCACACCACCCATGGAGACGAGGATGCAATTTGCCTTGCGCCAGTAGTTGTGCTTGACGAGGCGTTGGAACATGCCCGCGGTCTCAATTGCGAGTACGAATTTAGCTTTCGTTTCGAACTTCAGATGTTCTACGCAAATCGGGATCGAGTATGCGCCCGAACCGAATTTCGTGCAGTCGATGCGCAACGGCTTGTTCGTGTCTGAGTCCCGGTCTATTACGATGAGCTTGCCGGCGATCTCGCCGCCCTTCTCTTCCGGAATGAATCCGAGCTGCTCGCGGTTGACCTGGAACAGTGCTTCTATATCGTCTATCACCGTGTCCGACTCAGGCTGCTCATCGAAGCGTGCATCTTCCCAGTTCTTGGATACGTAGTATGCCTCTCGCTTGGTCATAATTTCGTCGTCTTCGACCAGGGTTTTGGCCTGGGACATCATCCGCAACGTCTGGGCAAACGTCTTGACCGTGCCGACCGTAAGCGTTCGGACTTTCTTTTTGCCCTTGAGCTGGAGAAAGCCCTGCTTCGGATGATACTTCACATTGCTCAAACTACGCAGGGGGAACGATAGTGTGGGTTTGCTCCTTCGCTGAATTCTGGTGCGAACCGAAGTGGCCGTGTCCGTAATTTGCTTTGCAATCTTGCTCATGAGCGGCTCCTTTCAAGGACGTCTGTCAATTGCTTGACCATGGTTGTCTCCTGTCGCTCGGACAAATCCAGCATTTCCCGCAACGCAATGGCGATGTGCGGAATGTACTGCTGGATGTATTCCTTCTTCCTTTGGGATTCGACCGCCTTACGCCGGCGACGGATGAATACCGCCAATCGCCGTCCGCATTCCTGAAGCGCGAGCCGGACTTCTTTGATGATCTCAGGATAGTGGGCCACAGCTTCCTTGCTTTCCGACGTAAAGGGAACCCATACCGAGGCCATGTGAACGATGATGACGAGTGGCCCGGACGGCAGCGCACCGGCAGACTGCGACAGCGCGTAATTGCGCCAGGCCGTGTTGAGCACTGAGCGTGTCATCGCACAGGCCGACTGCTGGTAGAGCAACGGCACGCGATTGGCATATCGCAGCACGCGGGCGAGTCCTTCGACCTGCAGGGAACCGCCGTACGCAAGCCCCGCCTCTATTTGGAAAGGATTGCCGCGATAGACCGCGGGTGGCCGGGTAACCGAAGTGTAGAAATCGGCTTCTATCTGTTTCTTCAAGCCGGTCAGAATCAACGTCTCACCGATCGGGCTGAGGCAGTCCGTGCGTGGATTCATTATCTTAGTCTGATTTATTGCTTTGAACAGGTTGTCGGCTTCCTGCCGAGCGATACGCGTCGGCCGGGATCGCTCGGATACCTTCGCCTTCTCGCAGATCGCCTTTGCTACCTGACTACTGACGCGGGAAAACTCGGAATGGAGAAATGACTGAAGAGTGCGTGCCTTGGTATCGTGGAGCATCTTTATGAGTACACCTAATTCCACGCCGTATGGATGCGGCTTGATCTCCCTGGTTTGAACGGGCAATTCATTCGACGCCCTCTTGTACGTTTTTGACTCGCCGTTTGGAGTGACGAACTGAAGCGAAACATGAGGATTGGCGATAGCGGTCTGTTCGAGATACTCCTCCACCGATTGGCGCCCTTTTTGAAATTTGGCCTCCAGCTCTATCTCGACCCTGGTGCCTCGCTGTACCGGCCAGTCCACGGTTTCATCCACAATAATGCGCGGCTCGTTCCTCTTTGTATCGATTTCGAGCTCGTAATGATGTGCCGGTTTGTTGCGCGAGGTCTTCGACGTTATGGATATAGGCTTGCCCGTGGTGAGTTGACCGTACATGCCGGCCGCGGATATACCTATGCCCTGCTGACCTCGCGACATCTTGAGCCGGTGAAATTTAGAGCCGTAAAGAAGCTTGGCGAAAATCTTGGGAATCTGCTTTTTGAGTATGCCCGGCCCGTTGTCTTCGATGGTTACGTAAAACCGATCTTCTTCCTTACTTTGCACGATGACCACCTTAATATCCGGCAGTATTCCTGCTTCTTCACACGCGTCCAGAGAGTTATCGACTCCCTCTTTGATGGTTGTCAGCAGGGCCTTGCGAGGGTTATCGAAACCGAGGAGGTGGCGGTTCTTGGTGAAGAACTCCGCGACTGATATCTCACGTTGTCGCCGTGCCATGTCTTCTGCCGTGGAATGACGGGGAACATCTTTTCTGGGAGCTTCTTCGACCGCTTTCCCGGCTGCTTTCGCTACCTTGGGCCTGGCCTTCTTCGAGGCACGAAGCTTCTTCTTTCCGACCTTCTTGGTAACTTTGGCCTTCGACTTTGCCAGCTTCTTCCTTGCTTTTCCCATAGACTCGGCTCCTTCGTCTTATGTTGGGATCGGGCCAGGCGGCATCGCCAAATGTCGCCCTATGGACATGTGTAAACCGTCCCATTTTTGTGACGCCGGATGATAACAAACAGCAGCGTTTCCGTCAAGTTTGCATTACCCAGTAGTCTGTCAAGCTTAAATTTGTAAGTTGTCATTCCCACCCTTCCAGGCTATCAAATCAAATTTGACAGACTACTAGGGATAACGTGAGATCAGAAGACTGTAGAAATCCAGCAGCGAAGAGCACTGCTGTTATCTGCTTCTTATAACTTGGCCACACCTGAAACGGATTCGTAAAGTCGAGCGTAAGTACAAGGCTCCAGACCCAGGCGCCGAACATGAGCAAAAGTCAACTCAAGCATTTTCATGTCCGGATCGAACTTGTCCAGGGACCACGGGTGCCAGATCAAAGAGACGAATGATTTACCCGACTCAGTTGCTCTGTCCAGAAAAACCCTGTTGATGTTAAATTCATCCTCTGGGATTTTGCAGAAACCGCCCGCTATTGCTTCCGGAAAAGGCGAAGGCCATAACGTAAGCCTTCTTGGCCCCCATTTGTTATGGTCTTTAAGAAGATTTTCATGCCAGCCGTGGCCGGGCAGTTCCCATATTTCAGGAAAGCCCTCATCCTTATAGTTAAACGGCTCCCGCAACATCGCCGGGAGTGAATAGTCCGGTCCCCAGAGAAGGCTGCTGACATACTGAATACCTGCCTGGCGAAGTAATTCCAATACTGCCGGTTCGCCTATTAGGGCGTTGTCGAAACCGCAGCCCGGCCGCAAACCGATGCAGGGCCGCTCGAAGACACGCTCGACGGCATCTTTTCCTTTGAAGATTTCCTTTCGTTTTTCCTCCAGCGAGATGGCCGAGCCGCAGAAGTCATTGTCACGCAGCATCCGATGTGAGTAGGTATGCGTTGCAATCTCGAAGAGAGGATCATCCAGAAGTTCGCGATATTCGGCGGGATTGGCGTCAAGCGTTCTGCCTAACATAAAAAATGTTGCCGGCATCTCGAATCGCCTGTGGACCTCTACGATCTTACGGCACGCCGCGAGACAGTCCGGCGACTCAGTATCGTAGGCTGCGATGTAGCGAGTTTTCTTTTGCCTGCTGTTCCGGATATTCGACTGGCAGGATAGGACGCTTGCTCCGATCCCGCATACAACAGTTGACCTGATAAAGTCTCTTCTGGAAATATTGTGCATTGGCAATCTCACTCAGTATTTCAACTGGCCGGCCTTGGGTGTGGCCTTGCCGATGTTGGGCGTCACGTCAACGTTGACGTTTCGCATAGCCCAGGCCAGACCGCCGGCAATAATCCCCTGGACGCGGGGATTTGTCCAGATGTCGTCACGGTGCCCGAAGGATGTATAGAAGACCCGTCCCTTGTTGTGCATGCGTGCCCATGTCATCGGGAACGGCGGCCGCTGGTAACAGTCGCCCTCCATTCCTTCGTTGTCCTCGATCAGTATTACGTGCAGGTCTTTGGCGAAATTCTTCAGGGTGTACCATTCTTCTTTCAGCGACACGTTTTCGCCGAATTCTTTAACTCCCGGAAACTCCGGCGAGGCAGCGCGTATCGTCGCGTTCTGCTGGGCGCCGTGGACGATAAATTCGCCGCCGATCATCGCGATATAGGGATCCACCTTTGTCTGGTTCTCGTTTCTCGGCCCCTTGGAATGGAACGAGTCCGTAGCGGAGTGAAAGCCGACAAAGCCTTTGCCGGCGGTAATGGCGTGTAAGAGTTTCTTCTTGCCCTCTGGTGTCATGGGCGGCGTTTTCTGTTTATTCGGCTCAGTCAGGACCCCGCTGGTGTAGAAGGCAATCGCATCGTACTGGTTGAGGTCGCCATCGAACACGCGGCCGTCTTTTGTCGAGACCACCTCGAATCCGTGCTTTTTGCCCAGATCGTTGAGGATTCTCTCCGAGATGCTTGGCTGACCGTTCTTGCGTTTTACGGCTTCATGCTCATAACCGGCCGACCGCGAAAAGTAGAGAACCTTCTGTTTCTTCTTGTCGGCGGCGGCGACCCAGTGCAATGGAAACACCGAAACTCCGATCGCCGCAGCGCCCGTTGCCGCCAGTATATCTCTACGGTTCATTCTGTTTTTACTGTCATCCAGACCGTATGTTGAAGCTTTTATCTGTCTTACGCCCGAAGATTTTATTTCATTCGACATCGCTATTATTAACCTCCAAATCTTTACGCTGCTTTGACGTTTTCCTTGTTTTTAAGAAGATAACGACTGAGAATCTTTAGAATGGCGAGACAGTACCAATCGCGCTCTATTTACTCTCTCCCGGCTGAGCGGCTTGTCAATCAACTGTCTGCTGTCAGAGCTTGTACAGCTCCTCGTCTTCAAGCACGCTGAAGCCGGCTGATGTTACGATTTCCTCGGCGTTCGTCCCTGCGAGGTTTTCTATCTCAAGGCAACACACGCCCTTGTTGTGCGGCTGCAGGACAAAACCGTAAGCATCAATGATGTTGATGTTATGGTCTGCCAAAGCTGTCGTAAGCTTATGGAAATTGCCGGGCTTATCCGGCACATAAATAGCAAGTATGTCCTTTAGAGCGCACGCGCAGCCCAGGTCCGCCAGGGCCAGATAAGCTTCGCTCGGCTTATCCACGAGCAGCTTCAAGAGACCGTACTCACCTTTGTCCTGGATTGTAAAGGCTCTGATGTCGATATTGCTCTTAAGCAGATTTTCCGAAATCGACTTGAGCCTGCCTGCTCTGTTATCGACAAAAACGTTAAGTTGTTTTGCCATATTCGGTCCCCTATAGTTTCGATCTTTGATCTACTACACGCTGGGCTTTGCCCTCGGAAACCGGCAGCGCACCAGGCTCATGCAACTCTATGACGGCATTAATTACAATCGATGAGCGGAGCTCTTCTTTGATCCTGTTCTTAAGCGCATCGAGCTGCGAGGTTTCACCCAGAAACATCTTCGGATAGATTTCGACTTTCACCGTGAGCCTGTCCAGCGAGCCCTTCTTATCGACGTAAATCTGGTAGTTCGTCCCCACCTCGGGGATCTGCATGATCTTCTCTTCAATCTGGGAAGGAAACACGTTGACGCCGTTAATGATGAGCATGTCATCGGTTCGGCCCAGAATGCGTGACAGGCGGCGGTGCGTTCTGCCGCATTCGCACTTATCGGGGTGCAAAAACGCAAGGTCACGCGTCCTGTATCGCAGAATCGGTGTTGCGTGACGTATGAGATTCGTTAAAACAACCTCCCCTTCCCGGCCGTCCT
>DAOVMB010000309.1 GCA_030630905.1 Sedimentisphaerales bacterium | reverse complement strand
GGTCGCCGACGCCTATATGCAGTTTACGGATTGTGGTGACATCCACTCCGGCAGCGATTAAGTCCGCCAGCGGGATGCTCCACTGCTGCCATTCTGTCGCGAGCACCGCATCGGGGTCCGGATGAATAATGGGTGCGATCCGGCCGGCATCATCCTCTATCGACAGATACAACTGTTCTGTACCATTGTCCGAGTCGCCTCTAAAGTACAATTCAAAAGTATCCATGCCGTTGAGGGTCCAGTCCTGGGGAGCCGGCCACGTTCGATAAGTCTGCGAATAGTACGGCTCATCGGTGTTGTTGTAATACAGGGGCATGGATTGCCGGCCGCTATGAACGATGCCGGTTTCGGCGATTGTCTCGTGCGGGCTGCCCTGGGTCCAGATGTCATGCCCGACAATCGAACCGGTTCCGTTGCCGGGATTGTTCGGCTCGGGGCCAGAGAAACCTAATCCGTCAATCCATGCCTGGAAGACGGCCTGGCCGGCATCTCGGTTGTCGGTGTATAGTTCGAAGTCATCGGCTACAATGAACTCAGCGGTTGTGAAGTTCCAGGCCTGCCCTTTCCAGACGATTTCATTGACGTCCTCGGTGCCGTCTTCGGCCTCGACTGTGATAAAATTAACCTCGTCGATTCTCCAATAATAGGTTGTGCCCCACTGAAGAGTTTCCGGCTCATACATGACCATGTCCAGTTCCTGCCGGCCGCGATATATCTCTGTGTCTGTCGTCATCGCATTGGCCACCAACTCTTCATCCTGCCCAAAGTAAACGTCATGCAGGGCGGCCCATGCCCCGGCGGTCCACCTGAGTACCGGCATATCTGTGATGTCACCGGCTCCGGCAAACGGCCGGCGCTCACAAGCCCAGGGACATGGATCGTAGCTTATTTCTATCCCGGGATTGTTCTCTTCGATGGCCGGCACGTTATAGACGTAAGCATCCTCATCGAGCGGATTGTAAAGCAGGTCCAGGAGATCCAGGCCCTGCAGCGTTGTCAAAGCGGAAATGTCCTCAATAAAATTGTTGCTGAGGTCCAGTGACTTGAGATTTGCCAGGCCGGACAAGACGGCGACGTTCTCGATGTCGTTGTTTGCCAAGTCGAGAACTACGAGACCGGCCAGACCGGCTAAGCCGGCGATGTCCGTGATTCGGTTGTTCTTAATATCCATGGACCTGAGGTTCGGCAGGTCGGACAATGCGGGAATTGCCGCGATCTGGTTGTAACTTAGATCGACTGTCTCGATACTTGTCAGGCTAGACAGGCCGGCGATGTCCGTGATTTGGTTCGTGCCGAGTTCCATGAATCTCAGTCTCGGCAGGTCCGACAAGGCATCGAGGGTCTCTATCCGGTTGCGGTTGAGAAATACGAAAATTAGACTCGGCAGTCCGGACAGGCCGGAAATGTCCGATATCTGATTATTCTGTAGGTCCATGTAAATGAGATTCGGCAGGTCGGTCAAGGCGCCGATGGCTGTGATCCGATTGTTTGTGAGGTCCACGATTTCGAGACTTGTCAAGCCGGACAGGCCGGTAATGTCCGTAATCTGATTGACGCCGAGACCAAGAGCTTTGAGATTCGGCACGCCCGACAATACGGAGATGTTCGTAATCCGGTTACCGAAGAGGGTCACGGTCTCGATGGTGGGCATGCCGGATAATCCGGAAATGTCCGTAATCTGGTTGCCGACGAGGTCGAGAAATTTGAGATTCGGCAGGTCCGTCAGGGCGGGAATCGTCGTAAGACCGGCTCGGCTGAGTAACAACGATTCGAGGCCGGTCAACGTGGACAACGCCGAGATGCCTGTAATCCGGTTACTGCTAAGCTCCAGCGACTTAAGGTTGGTCAACCCGGACAGGGGTGTGATGTCTGTAATCTGATTGTGCTCCAGGTCCAGCGACGTCAGGTTCGATAGGCCGGACAAGGCTGAGATATCCGTGATCTGATTATTGTATAGAGTCAGAGTTTCGAGAGCGGTCAGGCCGGACAAAGCAGAGATATCCGTAATCTGATTGTTGCTGAGGTCCAGCGACTTCAACCGGGTCAGGCCGGATAAGGGCGAGATGTTTTCGATTTGATTCGTACGCAACTCCGGCGGCCAGACCCAATAGTAAAAGAACTCGCCAAGATTCAGGCGGGCTATATTCGTCGCGTATTCCAGGCCGGTAAGGTCGCTTATACCCCTTCCGGGGGCGCTGAGCTCTTTTAAAAACACCATGTCGGCCTCAGTGGGATTAGTCACGCCCAATTGGTCTTCGACGCGTGCTTTCAGTATGGGATCCGCAAAATAGACCGGATCCTCAGGCGTCTCCGTACCGCCGCCGTGTCGAGCCTGCGCGGGAAAGCCGGCAAGGCAAACCGCAATCAGCAAAGAGATTACCTGTATTGATTGTAAAATTCTTGCCAACGGCATTTTTCGACCTCCGTTCCCAATTTTCAGCAACAGGATACTCACCTGCCTCCCGGTCGCCTCACTGCACAAATAGAATAGACCGGGCAGGATGTCGGCTTACGCTTACCGATATGTAGTATACCAAACGGCGATTAACGTGTAAATGAAAAAGACGCCGTCTTCCCATCGCCACCAGGCGAACAGGCAAGTCGATATCACAATCAATCCGTCGCCCGGCAGGCCGAAGAGAACCAGTATAAGCCAGGCAAGGTTAAACACGATCAGTACGATGAGCCAAACGTAAAGCATGGGCAGATTCTATTCGAAAAGTTTCAAGACGCAAAATGAAACGTCTCCGCTCACCCTTCGTCTCCGCTCACCCTTCGTCTCCGCTCAGGGTGAAGACGAAAGGTGAGCGATCTTTTTATGCCGCTTTCACGCAATCTCGGCAAGAGCGCTATTGATGCGCTTGATGGCCTCGTCGATTTCCGTGGGATTTTTGAAGCCGATCACGACCGCGTCCATCAGGCCGGACTGAATCGTGAATCGGATGGACTTCTCGCGGTCCTCGGGGTCGGTAAAGTCTCCGTTGCCGATTATTTTCATGCCGATGACGCCGTGGTTGTTTTGTCGCATGACCTTTATTTGCTTAAGCACGGGAGGCAAATGGGATCGGTCGCTCGTGGCGTTCCATATCTCGGCGGGCGTGTCTATATGTGCGCCCTGTGGATTGACCCGCACCAGATTGACATCCACCCAGTCCAATTGGGCTGCTGTCGTCAAGGCGGGCAGTGAGTGACACGATACTCCGTGGGCGCGAATTATCTTCTTGTCCTTGGCCTCTTCGAGGGCGTCCAGCACCCGCCGGCGTTCATTATCCCAGTCGGCCGTGACGCCGCAGTGAGTAAGCAGGCTGTCGATGTAATCGACGCCCAGTTCCTTGCGAAAACGGTCGAGCACTTCCAGCGGCTTTTCGGGCACACCGGACATCTTGGACTGAATGAACAGTTTCTCTCGGGGCAGGTCCTTGATCGCCTCGCGAACCATCGTATGGGTTCTGTAGCTTTCGGCCGTGTCGATATACGTAATGCCCTGGTCGTACGCATAGTGTACCAGCCGGTTGAAGCCGTCGGCTCCCAGCGCTCGCTGAACGCTGCCGCCCTTGCTGCCGGTCCCGAAGCCGAGCCGGCTCAGCTTCAATCCCGTCTTTCCTAACGTGACCTGGTCCACAGCCGTCGGTTTGTGTTTGGCGAACGGGCCTGTGCTGCAGGATGACAACAGAACGCTGCCGGCCAGAGCAGCCGTGCCCTTAAGAAACTCACGCCGTGTGATTCTTTCTCTATTCATATTCATACTCCTTCATGCAATTTCGAGCCACAATCGCTTTAAGACGAATCGGTACGGGGATAATTTGATTTTAGCTAATAGAGTACCCAAAGGACACTTGCCGGGCAAGCCCTTTTTGTTAGCTTTTATTCTTTTCCAGAAAAGCACTTACAACAAGAATAACTGTGTTTTTGTAGATTTAGTGCCAAACGCTCAGGTGCGCTCAATTATGGAAGAATGAATTGTCATAAATCTTCGGAGCATCCCTCGACAACAATTGCTTTTGCCGACGTTGACTGCTCCCGAAGCGGTGCAAGTTTTTTATATTCCTCCGAACCGAAACATTGGCTCACGGCTTCGAGAGACTCGAACTCTATTATGACCATTCTTTCCGGCTTCCAGTTAAACGATATAGGTGTTACCTGTCCACCCCGAACCAGATAGCGCCCGCCATGCGTATCGACAATGCTCAGTACTTTTTGAACGTATTCGCAATACATGTCACGATCTTTGACACGAACATCTATAATCATATAGACAGCCATTATTTGCCTCGCTTTTATTACATCTCATCAAACAGATCATGGTCCGGCCAGTCGGATATG
>DAOVMB010000165.1 GCA_030630905.1 Sedimentisphaerales bacterium | reverse complement strand
GGTTGTATTAACATAGGAAGTTGCGCGATGCGGGCAAAATACGAACGAACGATACAGTTGTCAGCGCCCCTGTCGCCAGGCTCGGCATTCGAGGCCCAGACCCACAACGGGTCAATCACAATCAATGGCGCCGACGTTGCCGAATGTAATATGACAGCTACTATTGTCGCCCGAGCGGCGACGGATGAAGAAGCCCGGGAACTTGCTGAAAAAGTAAACGTGACTCTTGTCCCCTCCGGCAACCGGTTAATCACCAAGATTGATAAACCCACTCGATTGATAAACAAATCCGTGAGCGTCAGTCTCGACGCTGAAGTGCCGAACCAGACGGACCTCGATCTTGTTACACATAATGGATCTGTCGAAATTTCGGATATCAAGGGCCTGCTTGACGCCACGACGCATAACGGCAAAGTGACCAGCGAGAGGATTTCCGGCACTACCGCTTTAAAAACTCATAACGGTGCGGTCACGTGCAGGAAAATTTCAGGCAGCACACAACTGAAATCTCATAACGGCAGCATCAAAGCATTTTTCATCGACACCGCCCCGGCCGTCTGCGACATATCAATCGTGACCTACAACGGCGGCATAGAGTTAAAAACTCCGCCTGGTTTTTCCGCCCGGGTCGATGCTTCGACCCATAACGGCTCGATCAATACCGATCTGCCGATAACGGTAAGCGGAAAGATAAGCAAGAGCAAATTAACAGGCACGATAGGGGCGGGCGAGGGGCAACTGCATCTTGAAACCCACAACGGCTCAATAAGAATAAGATAGTGTCAAAGAAGCTCTCGTTTGGCCATGCATGAAAGGAAAGGAGTAAGGATGAAACCTACTAAGCTCTTGGCACAACATGCTTCTGCTTTAATTGTGCTTGTGCTGACGGTATTCGCAAGCACTGCCAGGCCCGACGAGACCCACACAGCAAGCCCTGGTTATTGGATCCCAAGAGAACCATCGCGAGCACACTATAAGATCGATTGCACCATCAAGCTGGCAGAAGACTTCCTCTTGCAGGGCAAGGAAGTTATTCATTTCGTCAACACCACATCCAAACCAATGCAGACGTTTGCCATTACGTGGTTTAAATTTGGAAACCAAACCCTGAAAATCACGGCTAACGGCAAATCCGTTACGTTGCAAACGCCCTTGAAATCGTTCCCACAGGATTTCACATTGGCCGAGCCTATCGGCCCCGGCAAGTCGTTGACGCTGGAGGTCGAGTTTGGTATCTCCATACCCGCGCCGCCCGAGGAACCGAATGATATTGGGCCGGTGACTGACTGGCCTCGGCTATGGTGGGGCTTTCCCTCGCAAGACGACTACGAAGTCAAGCTCAATGTTCCGGATACCTATACGGTCGCCACGAGCGGTCGGTTTGACCACCAGACCGGTTGCTATCACGCGGAGGGGGTACCGTCTTTCGGCTTTTTCCTGGGCAAGGGATATGAGGTTCTTGAAGACCAGGCCCAACATGTTGTCGTCCGTTGCCTTTACAAACCCGAGGACAAGAAGTGCGCCGAGTTGCTTCAGGAAACTGCGATCGATGTCATCAATTTCTATCGTGAATGGCTCGGGTTCTATCCTTATCGCATCCTGACGATCCTTCCGGGAATGGACCGTCCGGCTGGAGGCTATCCAGCGGCTACCAACATCGTAGTCATCCATGGCATGGGCCGGATGGAGGAGAAACCGGAGCTACACTGGCGGTGGATTACCGCCCACGAAATCGGCCATCAATACTGGAGCAGGTACGTTATGGAAAAAGACAAGCCCGGCTGGCTGTGGATCGGGCTGGGGATTTACGCCGACAGAGAGTACTGCCGCGTGAGAGGCTTGAGTAACCAAAAGCACCGGGAGTTAATGGCCAGATATGTCAAGGGCGTACGGGATGGGCTTGACACGACCGTCAATAGATCACAAGAGGAACGGTCTAAGATCAAATTCGACTTCAACAACATCGTGATTCACGGCAAGGGTTTCAGCATCATCAGTGCCCTTGATTGCATACTGGGAGAGGCTCTCTTCGGCCGCATCTACCGGCGATGCCTGAAAGAGTTTGCCGGACGCAGGCTCGGCCTGCACGAGTTTCGAGCCGTATGCGAGCAGGAAAGCAGACAAGACCTGGGATGGTTTTTCGATCAATGGGTGAACTCCAATAAGTATCTCTCGTACGAGATCGCTTCAAAGAAATGTGAACAGAAGGGGAACACTTATATCTCTGAGATAGAGATTCAGTGCCTCGGCAGTTTGAAAATGCCCGTGCCGGTGGCGGCCCATTTTGAAGACGGCACGATGCAACGTACCTTCACGAATCGCCTCCGCGACGTGGACACAATCCAATTCGAGAGCCGATCGCCACTGAAGGATGTTCAGCTCGACCCGGACCAGGCCCTGCCCTTGGTCGTTCCCCCGCCGTCACCACATGAACAAGAACTTACTAAAGCTATACAAAACCTTCCCTGGTTCGGCGCGGGCAAGAAGGCTCTGGAGGTCTTCGAGAAGGCCCGGGAAAACAAAATGTCAAACCCGGGCAGGTGGTTCAAGCTCGGACTGACGCTGTACGATGGCAAGTACTACATCGCCTCCCTGATGCCGAGTTTGGAAGGCATTCAAATCGCCAGGTTGAAGTGGGCGAAAAAATAATCCGGCATCGGTCGATGGATTGTCAGGGGGCTTGCTGTTGAGCGCTTTGGCTTTTATGTTCCTTCAGGAACTTCAGCCATTTTTCCCAGACTTCTGTGTAAATCTCGCTGGAAGCAAGGAAACAATCGTTATGGCTACCGAAAATCTCGATGAATTCTTTCGGCTCGTTCGCCGCTTCGTACAGTTCCAAGCCAAATTTAAACGGCACAATCTCATCATTTCCGCTATAGATCAGCATTACCGGGCAACGAACGTTCCTGATATAGTCGATTGTCCTGTAGCCGAACCTCGCAAACCACCGTACCGGCATATAAGGGTAATATTCCTTTCCGATGTCAACGTATGATGTAAAAGCACTCTCAACAATCAGAGCTCGGGCCTCGACCTTGCTTGCCAGTTGTGCCGCGATACTCCCGCCCAGAGACCTGCCGAAAATAATAATATTCTCGGCCGGTATTTTCTTTTCTTCGGTCAGCCATTTATATGCAGCCATGGCATCGGTGTACGTGCCTTCTTCGCTCGGCTTGCCCAGGCTGTCGCCGTAGCCGCGATAATCAAAAATGAAACAGTTCAGTCCTAAATTATGAAAGATATTTATACTGTCCAGACGGTGCGCCATATTGCCGCCGTTGCCGTGGCAGAAAAGAATCGTGTGCTTCGAGTTCTTCGCAGGGATATACCAGCCGCTTAAATCCAATCCATCGGCGCTTTTGAAAACCACATCTTTAAAATCCAGCCCCAGTTCATCCGGCGTGTCGGAAACGTCCCGCTCGGGACTATAAAGAAACTTCGGCTGCATAACATAAAGCACTGCCGCCAAAGCCAAATACGTAACAAGTAATACCCCACCAATCAGTATAAGCATCGAACCCATAATAATCTACATGACGACCAATAATAAATTGTCCATTCTCTGGCTTGGGATTATTTTAGTTTGCCCGGCAGCATGAAACAAGCTACAATTTTGGCGTGATTAAGAGAAGGAAAACAAAAACCGTCAAGGTCGGCTCGGTTAAAATCGGTTCTCGTGCCCCTGTCGTTATCCAGTCGATGACTAAAGTGCCGACGGTGGACGTGGATCGCTGCGTAAAGCAGATCAAACGGCTTGCCCATGCGGGCTGCCGGCTGGTACGTCTCGCCGTTCCCAGGCGAGCCGACACAGATGCTTTTGCACAAATCGTGCAGAAAGTAGATGTGCCTCTTATCGCCGACGTGCACTTCAGCGCCGACCGGGCTGTCGAGGCAATCGAAGCCGGCGCCGCCAAAATACGGCTCAATCCCGGCAACATAAAAAAACGCAAGGACATTCTTCGAATCATCGACGCGGCCAAAATGCACAAGACCGCAATCCGCATCGGGGTCAATGAGGCAAGTATCAGGGACCTTCGGAAGGAACCTATCCCCACCCAAAAACGGACTGCCCTGATGCTCAAGGAGATGAAAAGCTACGTCCGGCTCTTCGAAAGTCGCAATTTCAATTCATTGGTCCTCAGCGCAAAAAGCAGCAACGTAACACGAACCATCAAAATCAACCGCGCCATTTCAGAGACTTTCGACTATCCTGTCCACCTCGGCCTGACCCACGCCGGCCTTCCGGAGGATGCCCGGATGCCGTCGGCTATAGCCCTGGGTACACTGCTGGCCGAGGGCATCGGTGACACCATCAGGGTAAGTGCCGCCGGCAATCCCGTCGAAGAGGCCGAAATTGCAAAGCAGATTTTAATTGCACTCGGCCTTTACGAACGTTCGAGTCCGGAATTGATAGTGTGCCCGACTTGCGCCCGCTCTGAAATCGATGTCATTAAATTGGCTCGCCGGGTGGAAAAAGCCATCAGTCGAATTGATAAGCCGCTTCGTATCGCCGTGATGGGGTGCGTCGTCAACGGCCCCGGCGAAGCCGCCGACGCTAATCTGGCAATATGTGCCGCAAAGAACAAAGGGTATATCTACCGCAACGGGCGAAGAGTCTCCATCGTCCCGGAAAATAAAATCATTCCGGCGTTACTGGAAGAATTACAGAAAATGTGACACAATGTACGTACCTGAGAAAGTCCCGCATACGTTTTCCGAAACTCTGAAGACAACATTGAAAATATCCTTAATCGTTGTCGTTTTCAGCATCGCCTTCGGATACATCGAAGCCGCCGTCGTCGTTTACCTCAGACAAATCTTCCATCCCGACGGATTTACATTCCCCATGACCGTATTCGGCACCGGCCCGTTATTCAAACGATTCCTGTTGACCGAGATCGGCAGAGAAGCAGCCACAATCGTCTTAATCTTTACCGGCGCCTGGCTGTCCGGCCGGAATCACCAGCAGCGAATTGCTTATTTTCTGATTATCTTCGCCGTCTGGGACATTTTTTACTACGTCTGGCTAAAGGTCCTCCTCGACTGGCCCGCCTCAATCATGGACTGGGACATCCTTTTTCTTATTCCCGTTACATGGGCATCACCCGTCCTCTATCCCGTTCTTATCTCAATAACATTGATTGGGTTCGCAGTGGCAATACTTTACCGCTGCTCTTGCGGCCGTCCGATCAGAGCAACGCCGCTGGACTGGCTTGCCTTCTCTGCGTCCGGTATTATCGTGGTTGCATCCTTTTGTCTTCCCGGCCTGCATATCACCGAGCAGGATTTTGCATCCTACTTTTACCGGCCGTTGTTCGCCGCCGGTTATTTGTTCGGCCTCGCGATATTCCTGAAATGCCTTGTGAAGTCCAAATAACGGGCACAATATCACAAAGTTCACTGCAAACAAGAGGTGTTTTATTTCCTGTTTCTGTTGTCCCTTGGCGTATTCGATTTGACCTGCTTTCTATACGGCCTTCGCCGATTGTCCCCGTTGGTCTCTTTTGCTACCCCCTTGGTCTCTTGTACGAATCCCTCGAACTTGCCGAAAATCATTTTACCGGCTGAGGTCTGGAGTGAGCTGGTGACACTGATGATCAACATCCGCCCGATTTTGTTGCGGGCGCCTTCGACGACAACCATTGTACCGTCATCCAGATAACCGATACCCTGATCCGATTCTTCACCCGGCTTTATGATTTTAATTTGCATCGTCTCGCCGGGCAGGGCAACGACCTTAAGCGAACTCGCCAAATCGTTTATATTCACCACGTCAACCTCGCGCACCCGCGCGACCTTGCTGAGGTTATAATCCGTAGTCGCCAGCCGTCCGTTACAGGCCTTTGAGAACATCAGCAATTTCTGGTCAACGCCCTTGACTTCCTCGACCTCTGCAATCACGGAATCATCGATTTCCACGTCGATAACGGGGTCCATCTGCATCTTGTTGAGTATATCGAGTCCCCGCCTGCCACGGTTGCGTTTGAGCTTGTCGGCCGAATCGGATATAAGCTGCAGCTCATTGAGCACAAAACGAGGGACAATCAGCGGAGCATCGAACAATTTACTCTGGCACAGGTCCACGATCCGTCCGTCGATGATAGCCGAAGTATCTATAACCAGCGGCCGGGAGCCCTTGGTCTGCTTGGCAAATTCCACGTAAGGAATCACGAAACGAACATCATCCTTGGTCCGCATGACAATACTG
>DAOVMB010000209.1 GCA_030630905.1 Sedimentisphaerales bacterium | reverse complement strand
TGTCATTCCGCACTTGATGCGGAATCCATAGCCTCGAAAGAAATAGATTCGTGCTTTCGCAGGAATGACATTCCTCGATCGAGGCGTAATAGAACACTATGGGAAGGTAAGATACGATGACAGAGATTTTTTTCAGGTCGATGAATAGAAGGAGCTTCATTCAAACCGGTTTAGCCGCTTTCGGAACACTGGTTACCCTCAATGCGGGTTGCAGCCCCGGCTTAATGAAAGATGACGAAAAGGAAACCCGATTGGCACTTTTGGCCGACACTCATATCCCGGAGGATGTCGAGAATAATTACCGGGGATTCTATCCATACCGGAATCTGCAAAAAGTCGTGCCGGATCTCGTTTCTAATTCACCCGATGGGGTGCTCATCGCCGGCGATTTGGCGCGGCTGACGGGCCAATTGGGAGACTATGCTAATCTCAAAAAGCTCATGAGTCCGGTTGCGGAAAAAACGCCGGTCTTTATGGCGCTCGGCAACCATGACAACCGGCAGAACTTCCTGAAGGTTTTTGACGAGACTCCCGGAGTAGGGGTGGTTCGCGAACCGCCCCTACAAGGCAAGCATGTAACTGTCGTCAAAAAGGCGTCCACCCGCCTGATTATGCTGGATTCGCTTCTCTATGTTAATAAAGTGCCGGGTTTATTAGGCAAAGCGCAGAGGCAGTGGCTGGAAAATTATCTGAAAGAGTGTGACGAGACGCCTACGATTCTCTGCTTTCATCATACTTTGTCGGATGGTGACGGCGACCTGCTGGATGTGCCGCGACTGTTTAGCATGATCGCGCCCATTCGGAAGGTCAAGGCAATTGTTTACGGCCATTCTCACGCATACGGATTCTCCGAGTTCGAAGGGATTCATCTGATCAATCTTCCAGCGGTAGGATATAATTTCAGTGATAGTGAACCTGTCGGCTGGGTGGAGGCCCACTTAAAAAGCCGGGGCGGCGATTTCGTGCTGCATGCCACTGCCGGCAATAAGGACCGGGACGGCAGCGTGACGAAGCTCGCCTGGCGAAAAGGATAAGAGGACGGATTTTCGATGCTTCTTTCTGCACGGATGAAAAAAAGACAATGGGTTATCAAGCCCCCGGACGATCGCTGTGAGCAGCTTGCCAAATCGCTCAAGGTCTCGCCGCTGTTGGCACAGGTTCTAATCAATCGCGGAATCACCGACAGCGAAGAAGCTTCTGTTTTTCTCAGGCCCAGGCTGACCGAACTTATCGATCCGGCGCAGATGCCGGGAATCGATCCGGCGGTTCAACGATTAAAACAGGCGATTAGAAACAGGGAAAAAATTACCGTTTATGGTGACTATGACGTGGACGGCATAACCGGCGTAGCGATCCTCTGGCAAGTATTGACGATGCTCGGCGCCGATGTGGATTATTACATTCCCCACCGGATCGACGAAGGTTACGGCCTGAACGCCGAGGCCATTGAGACCCTGGCAAAATCCGGCAGCAAACTCCTGGTGACAGTCGATTGCGGCGTCACGGCGTTTGACTCGGCCGAGATGGCCGCACAATTAGGCCTCGACCTGGTCATCACCGACCACCACCAGCTCGACATAAAGCTGCCTCAAGCAACCGCAATAGTGCATCCGGCGCTGGAAGAATCGTACCCGAACCAGGATTCCGCCGGGGCGATGGTTGCCTTCAAGTTAGCCTGGGCCGTTGCCAACGAATTCAATCCGGGCCGAAGGCTTGAGCCGAGATTGCGGGAATTCATGCTAAGTGCGACCAGTCTGGCGGCGATGGGAACCGTTGCCGATATTGTTGACCTGCGGGGCGAGAACAGGGTCCTGACGAGTTACGGACTCAAAGCTCTGCCGGGCTGCAAGCTATCCGGCATAGAAGCCTTAATTGAAACGGCGGGATTAACAGGTCACTCGCTCGACAGCTTTCACATCGGCTTTCGGCTCGCACCAATGCTCAACGCCGCCGGCCGGATGGGACACGCCCGACTGGCCGTGGAACTGCTCACTTCAGAGTCCCCCGTCCGATCGACGCAGATTGCCGAATATCTCAAGGAGCAAAACGGCCAGCGCCAGCAGTGCGAGCGCAAGATTTTCAAGCAGGCCTGTGAAATGATCGTCGAGCGGGACCTAAACCACCCCGACCGCAAGAGCATAGTCCTTGCAAGCGAAAACTGGCACACCGGCGTAATCGGCATCGTCGCATCGAGAATCGTTGATAAATTCTATCGTCCGACGATTATGATAAACGCCGCCGATGCCGAAGACGGCATCGCCCAGGGTTCCGGCCGTTCAATCCCCGGCTTCTGTTTGCTTAGCGCGATTCGGGCCTGTTCGCAGCACTTAAACAGCTTCGGGGGACACAAAATGGCCGCCGGCATCAGAATCGAAACCGAGAAGATCGACCTGTTCGTAGCCGAATTCGAAGATTATGCAAAACAAAATCTGAACGAAAACGATGTAGCCGCCAAACTTCATATCGACGCAGCGGTTCCGTTGGAGACATTTCGAAAAGAAACGGTCAGCGAGCTGCAGTTGCTCGGCCCCTTCGGCCAGGGCAATCCGGAACCGACGTTCGCTACAAAAGGAGTGCGTCTGGCATCGCCGCCCAGAAGAGTCGGCGCAGGCCGCGAACACTTACAGCTTGCAATAACCGACAACACCGCGGCGGTACGATGTATCGGATTTCGATTCGGAAAGCTGGAGAAAAAGCTGCTGGAAACCGAGTTTTTCAACGTCGCCTATAAGCCGCAAATCAATACCTACAACGGAAACAGCAACGTACAATTCGTTCTGTCCGACATCCGGTTCGAATAAACGCCTCGGTCGGACTTTATCTTTTGTTGACCGCTACCTTGTCAATCTTGAACTGCCCTAATGTGGGGGCCAGGTTGAACAAATCCGCCGGTTCACCGTTGCCGGCAGCCAAAGCAATATGGCCGGCGTCATAGCCGCCCCGCCCGCCACCTCTGAAAGATGCGTCAAGCCCGATCCATTTGTCACCTATATAAACCTGGTTCCAGGCATGTCCACCAAAGCCTCGATTGCCGAGAAAGTCATCCACGTAAGCCACCCCGGCAACAACCTGAGCCGGTATCCCGACGGCCCGGCACATCGCAGCCGTAAGGACCGCAAATTCCGAGCAATCCCCCTGCCTGCTGGCGGCAACTTCCGCCGCCGATGCGTAACCGACCGACAGGCTCCTGTTCTCAATGTAATCTGCCACAAAAGCCTCGATTTTCTTCGCCGCCTCGGCCGCATCTTTGGTTCGGCCTACTGCGCGATGGGCAAGATCGATAACCTGTTTGTTGTCACTCTGTAGAAATCTCGTAGGCTCCATGGCCTCCAGGATCGCCGCATCTGTTCCCTTGTAAGGATACTTCACTCCCGCAGGTGCGGCAGCCGGCTCGACCTTCAGGATTATTTTGCCGTTATCGAGCCGTTGTGCTTTCTGATTATCATTGGATGGTATCGTGAAATCTGATGCTCCCTTCACCGGGCTCAAATAATAAGTTATGGACTTTGCCGAGGCCAGATTATTCAACGGTTCAGGGCTCTTAAGGAACATCTTATCGATCAATTCCAGCACATCGTTCTGGCCCAGCGCGAATTCCCTGGCGCAGGCAACCATCTCAACCTGCATCCCCGCTATTGGCATAATGCTCTTTTGCATCCGAAGATGCCGGTCAACATAACCGGTGCTGACAATTTCACCGGCTCCCGGCATAATGAGAGTCGTCTTGACTTCTCTCAGAGTCACCACGCGCCCGAGCAAATCGACATTTTGCTCCGGGCCGATGCTTATTTTAGTATCAACCGCCTGCATTATTCCGGGACTGTATATCTTAACCGAATATTGCGTGCCCTCTTTCAGACCCTTTTTCAGCGTCAGCAGACGCAAACCCTCGGCCATTACCGCACCTTGTGGCCATTGAAGCGTGCTCTTCTGCTCAGATCCCATCGAAGCTGTAGTCAAAGTCACCTTCCCCTGTTTATCCACTCGCCCCGTCATTTTCATTACCATAGCACCCAACTTCTGTGTCGATTCAAAACCCAATGGCTCACCGCTCGTTGTCTCAATACTGGTTTCCTTCATTTCAACCGTCATCGAAATACCGCCTCGACTAATAGTTATGCTGACATCCTCGGAAGTGGTCACCTTTCCGTCAGAAACGACTCGGCTCTGGATAGCATGGCCAACTTTCTTACCTTCCATGAACACGGCAAAATATTCCGTTTCGTCTGACTCAGCCTTCGAGCCGGCTGAACTCGTGGAAATCAGGCAGGCTATTACCGCAAAAACCGAGCAAACGCTTAGAGCATATTTAATTTTCATCGTCCAATTCCTTTCTGAGTTATTGTTATCAACGGTTATTATAGGCCAAAATCATAATCTTTCACTATCATATTTTCGAGCGGCAGTAAATTCACTCCGCACGAGCCTTTGTTTTCACCAGAGTTTAGGCGCACCGGTTGCATTATTCGGTCTTTTAACCTATGATGGCCAGTATTAGATAGGTCGGTAAGCTATGGTTATTTAATGAGCAGGCAACAGTAAATTATGACTTTCAATGAGCTATTAATGTTAGTCCGTCCGGAAAATAGCCCGCGTATCCGTACAGATTCGAGACTTGTAAAGGACGGAGATATTTTCGTAGCCGTCAAAGGCACGGCTTACAACGGCCACGACTTTATCGACCAGGCCCTTGTCAACGGCGCCAGGTACATCGTCTGTCAGCAGGATGGGCGATACACTATACGCGATGGCCGGCACGAATCCATAATCGTTGATGACACTACAGAGGCGGCGGCAATTCTGGCACAGGCAGCAAGCGGCAATCCGGCTTCGCAGTTAACGAATCTGGCAGTCACCGGCACAAACGGAAAGACCACCGTCGCCTTTCTCGTTCGTTCGATAATCAGCCACGCCGGTCAAAAGTGCGGCCTGATCGGCACTGTCATATACGATACCTGTTCGGGCAATATTTACGAGGCGCCTCTGACGACGCCAGACTGTCTGGACATAGCCGCCAGGCAACAGGAGATGGTAAAAAATGGTGCAAAATATATGGTTATCGAAGCAAGCAGCCATGCCCTTTCCCAAAACCGGCTGGCACAAATCAGCTTCAAAGCAGCCGCTTTCACCAATCTTTCAGGCGATCATCTGGATTATCACAAGACCAAAGAAGATTATTTAGCCGCCAAGACCAGACTCTTTTCACCCCTTGCACCGGATGCTGTAGCGGTATTGAACAAACAATCCCCGGAAGCCCAACTTATCGCCGCCCAAACCGGCGCCGGGTTATTATGGTACGCTATCGGGGAGAAAACCGACGTCACCGCCCATATCGAGTCGATGGATATAACCGGGACAGTCTTTGCCCTCGAATATACCGGCCAATC
>DAOVMB010000337.1 GCA_030630905.1 Sedimentisphaerales bacterium | reverse complement strand
GCTTCACCCCTAAAGCCAAGTGTTGATATGCCGTGCAGGTCGGCGCTGGTTTTGATTTTGCTGGTACTGTGCGGCTCAAACGCGCAGGCCAAATCCTCTGCGTTCATTCCGCGGCCGTTATCGATGATAGATATGAGCTTTCTGCCGCCGTCCTCGATGGTTACCGTTATCTTTGTCGCCCCGGCATCGATGCTGTTCTCCACAAGTTCCTTGACCACGCTGGCAGGACGCTCAATCACCTCGCCCGCGGCAATCATATTAATCATATTCTGGTCAAGAACCTTTATTTGTCCCATAGCCGATCCATTATATTCATTTTTTTGTGGAATTCCAGCAGCTTCTCACACTACTGTTCGGGATCGATAGGCAGTTTCATAGAAAAATTTGCCTTTGAAACAAGAATTAAGCTTGTATAGAATTGAGTGGCATAACATTGCAAAGCAAGGCCGCCAAATGCCATAACACCTGCGCAAAGAATAAAATGGAGAACAAAAAGAGAGGCTTTCTTACTTTTTTCCTTTGGATTTGGCCATTTTGAGAGCCTGTTTGGCAGAGACGCGGCAGGCTTTGCCATTACAGAGATATACCGAATTTATATTTTCTCTTCTGAATGATCTCGTAATTTTTTTCTATAATCGCTCTAAACTCGTCTGATATTGCGTGCCAGTCAATTACATCTACGGTCATTGGGATATTGGATGAAGCAAAGGCATCTTTAAGTAACTCTATCTTTCGCCAGTTTAGTTTTTCGCTGCCAACCAGCACAAGGTCGAGATCAGAAAAATCACGCGCCTTGCCCTCGATACGCGAGCCGAAAACACGAACTTCGCAATCAGAAACGTGCTCGCTGAGAATCCGGCGGATTTCGGCCAAATATTTTTCTTCTACATCAATCATTGCGTTCCTGCAGTCTATCCAAGAGATATCTGGCATCTCCTAAGAAATCTACTGCTGTTTCATAGACCGATTCGGCCTTATTTTCATCGTAGGTATGCGATGTCAGATTGCGTGCATCGCTATAGGAAAACCATGACAGAGGTTCTTTAATCAGACCGAAACGTGCTGCCAGACGAAAAAGCTCCTTGCGAGTGCGCGGATATTCAGCCTCCTAGACATCAGCATTTTCCTTGAGCCACCGCCTCATAAACTTCCAGCATAATTCATAAGTGAATTCAAAGTTTTGGATGACTCCCGCCCTTATAGCATCTTTTACATCGTTATCCAGCTTGGCAGCCAATATCTTGTTTTCCGCAACTTTTAATGTTTTCTCCAAAGAATCAACCGCCTTGCGGAGACTGCTTAAATCCAGCTTCATTATTATTGCCTCCAATTTACTCAAGCAACAGACTTTTGCCGGTCATCTCTTCGGGTTGCGGCAGGTCCATCATTTGCAGCAGGGTTGGGCCGATGTCGGCCAATCTTCCGTCCCGTCGAAGCTTGCTGCCCTTAAAGCGTTCGTCGAATACAATCAGCGGCACATCGCCGACGGTGTGGGCCGTGTGCGGCTGATTCTTTGGGGTATCCCACATTCTCTCGAAGTTGCCGTGGTCGGCCGTGATAATGGCTTCGCCGCCCATGCTTTTGACTTTGTCGAGAATTCTGCCGACGCACTCATCCACCACCTCAGCCGCTTTTACGGCCGCCGACAAAATTCCCGTGTGACCGACCATATCCGGATTGGCAAAATTTACTACGACCACATCGTATTTGTTCGAATCCAGCCTTTCCAGCACAACTTCGCAAACCTCATAAGCGCTCATCTCAGGCTTCAAATCGTACGTGCGGACTCGGGGCGAAGGCACAATTTGCCTGTCCTCGCCGGGGAACGGTTTCTCCGTATAATCGTTGAAGAAGAAAGTAACATGGGCATATTTTTCCGTCTCGGCACAGCGAAATTCTTTCAATCCCAGTGAGCCCCAATAAGCCGCCAGGATATTTTTCATTTTCGGCAGCTTTGGAAACGCCACCGGCGCCGGGATCGTCGCATCGTATTCGGTCATACAGACAAAATAAATATCCGGTTTGGCCGTCCTGGTAAATTCTTTAAAATCCGGCACGACGAGCGCCCGTGTGATTTCACGTGGTCTGTCGCCGCGGAAGTTGAAGAAAATTACGCCGTCGCCGTCTTCGATTGTCGCGACCGGCTCGCTGTCCGCGTTGACAATGCAAGTCGGCTCTATAAATTCATCAGTAACTTCCTTTTCGTAGCTGTTGGCGACGGCCTCGGCCGCGCTGCCAGCTTTAAGACCCTTGCCTATCGCCAGGCATTCATAAGCCTTCTGTACACGGTCCCACCGGCTGTCGCGGTCCATCGCGTAGAACCGTCCCATGACCGATGCGATTTTGCCTACACCGATTTCTTTAGCCTTCTTTTCGATATCAGCGATGTAGCCGGCCCCGCTGTCCGGCGGCGAATCCCGACCGTCCATGAACGCATGGATAAAAACGTTCTTGACGCCGTTCCTTTTTGCTAATTCAAGCAGGCCATAAAGATGGCCCAACAGCGAATGGACGCCAATGTCACTACACAGGCCCATCATGTGGATTTTGCCGCTGTTTTTCTTTACGAATTCAATGAGATTCAGAAACTCCTGCGCCTCGAAGAAAGATCCATCCCGGATGGTTTTGCTGATTCTGACGGATTCCTGTGGAACGATTCTGCCTGCCCCGATATTCTGATGCCCTACTTCACTATTGCCCATCGTACCGTCCGGCAGGCCCACGTCTTCTCCGCTGGTATGGATAAGGCAGTTCGGATATTCGGCCATCAGCATGTCATCCACCGGCGTATTCGCGCACTTGATAGCATTGTATTGGTCTTCGGAGCTGTTCGGATTATAACCCCAGCCGTCACGGATAATTAGCATATATGGCTTGTTTTTCAAAGTCGCCTTGCGTTTAGCCATAAAAAACCTTTCAAGCAAATATAACAAAGACGAGGTATTACCTCGTCTACATTTACAGTCTAATTGAATTGAGAATATGATACAATGTTGCGATCAATATGTCAAACATTAAGAGAGCCCCTGCAAAAACAAAATTTCCACTTGTGCTAAAAGTTTTTGACAGCGATACTTAGTGTGATATAATTCCCTGCCAACTGACAAACTATCAACGGTGATAAGGGACAGTAACGCAAAACGGTAAATACGAATTATGACGGAAACCAAGACGAAAGCCAGTAGCGCCCGGCCGAGTCCAAGCCGGGCTTTTTTCAAGCAAATGGCCCTCTCGCTGCCGGACGCAAAAACACATCTTATATTCTGGTCTTTGATGGCCGGTGGGCTGGCACTGGATTTGTGGACTAAAAAAGCCGTATTCGACTGGTTGAAACCACATGAAACCTACCCTGTCATAGATGGTTTCTTACGATTTGTAATCGCGGTAAATAACGGTGCCGCATTTAACTTGTTCGCAGGCAAACCCTATTTCCTGGCAGCAGTTTCGATTATTGCAATAATGGGAATTTTCGCCGTCTTTCTTTTCAGCGGGGGTCAGCACAAACTAGTTCATATCGCTCTGGGGCTTTTTGCTGCCGGCGTTTGCGGAAATCTCTATGACCGTCTTTTCAATAATGGCTCAGTACGAGATTTCATCGACGTGTACAGGGGAAACTATCACTGGCCGACTTTTAACGTCGCGGACAGTTTGCTTTGCATTGGGGTCGGATTGCTGATTATTTCGACCTTCTTTACTGAGAAGCCTGCTCAAAAACATGATCAGCAACATAAATAGGGGCGTTTGATGCTGCGCAAAGGGCAATCGCGTCGGAGGGGCGAGAGTCAATTTCAATTGTGCGCCCGTTCAAACTCAGGTACAGAGTTGCATAAAAAACGTGGTGGCGCAAATCACTAATTACGATCTTTTCGATCTTGGCGCCGAGATCTTCAATGATATTCGCCAACAGGTCGTGCGTCATCGGGCGAACCGGCTCGATACCTTTCAATCGGCGATCAATTGCAAAAATTTCAACTATGCCGATAACGATAGGAAAACTTCGATCGCCGTGACGCTCTTTGAGGACAATCACCTGCTGGTCGGACATTTCGTTTATGATGATACGCGACAGTTCAGCTTCCATTTCCATTTTAGCGCCACCTTAATATATTATATGCCGGCGGGAACATCCG
>DAOVMB010000488.1 GCA_030630905.1 Sedimentisphaerales bacterium | reverse complement strand
GGGAATTTTAATGGCTGGAGGCAACGAAAAAACAAAGCCAATTAAAGCCAATTGTCGGGCTTTGGCCGGGAAGCTTGAATATCCGGGGCAAAGCTGATAGTCTGTTGTTTATCAGGCTCAGCGGCGCAGTTGAGCAAAAGCCATACGAGAAATCCTGGATTGGAGAAACGATCATGACCGAGCCAAAAATCATGCAACCAAAGGCGATATCGAGGCGTATGTTCTGCCGGTCGGCAATAGCCACGGCGGCGGCGCTGCACTTTACCGGGCCATTCGCCCAGGCCTCGCAAGCGAAGGGTAAAGTCAAGTTTTATAAGAACATGGCGCCCGGTCATATCGGCGTGCGGGCCAACCAGCAACAGTCGCTGGAATACGCAGTGAAGTACGGCTTCGACAGCATCACCCCCAATTTGGGTGAATTCCAGAACAAGTCCGCCTCGGAAATCCGCGAATGGCTCCAGTTGATGAAAGAAAAGGGCGTTCGATACGGGGCCGGCGGTTTGCCTGTTGAGTTTCGCAGAGATGAAGAGCGATTCAAGAACGACCTGGCGCGGCTCCCCAGGCAGGCGGACGTTCTAAAGCAACTGGGCGTAACACGCGTGGCGACCTGGATTATGCCGGGCCACAGGCAACTCACGTACCGGCAACATTTCGATCTGCTGACAAAACGCTTCCGTGAAATCGCGAAGGTGTTTAAAGACAACGACATCAGGCTGGGCCTGGAATTCGTCGGGCCAAGAACATCCCGCTCACGAAGCCGCTTTCCTTTCATCAGCACCCAGATCGAGATGATGGAGCTGGTCGAGGCAATCGGCACGGGGAACATGGGGCTCCTGATGGATAGCTGGCACTGGTACACTTCGCACGGGACGGTAGATGAATTACTCGAACTGTCGAACAATGACATTGTTCATGTTCACGTCAACGACGCCCCGGCGGGAATCGACGTCGATAAGCAGATCGATAACCGGCGCGCTTTGCCGGCGACTACGGGCGTGATAGACCTGAAAGGATTCATCAACGCAATGGTGAAAATCGGTTACGACGGTCCGGTGGAATGCGAGCCGTTCAACCAGGAACTCCGTCAGATGGATAACGATGCCGCACTGCAGAAGACAATCGAATCGCTCAACCGGCTGTGGGATTTGATCGAGGTTTGACCGGGCTATAAGGACCAGGGTGACCTCATCGTTCTTGCGAGCATCCTGTTGGCCGCTTCGTCATTGACAAATCGCTCGCTGACGGGGTCCCATCGCAGCTTGCGTCCCAGCCGCAGGCAGATATTGCCGGCGTGACACGTCGTGACCGAGCGGTGCGAGACCTCGGCATCGGATATCGGCACCCGGCGGGTCTTAACGCAATCGAGAAAATTGCGATGATGACCCATCATGTACTCATAGCCCCTCCGGGCGACCTTGAGCTTCTGCATAATCGCATCGCTCGATGCGGTGACTTTGCCGGTGTCATCGACGCTTACCCAGCCTTCGGCGCCGACGAACTTGTTTCCCCTGGGGCCTCTGCCTGGCTCGGTTTCGTCGTGATAGATCATCTTGACGCCGTCGGCGTATGTTGCGACGACCTCGAAACGCACGGGCGTATTGAACAGGCCGTCCCTGGGAAATTCGGCCCGGCCTTCGTACTCTATCGGGCCTGTGTGCTGGCTGCCGTTCGCCCACTGGGCCAGGTCGTTAAAGTGCGCTCCGAGATCGGTCAATTGTCCGCCGGAGTAATCGTAGAGCCATCGAAAAGAGCCGTGACATCGCCTCGGTGTGTACGCCTCGAAGGGAGCCGGCCCGAGCCACATGTCGTAGTCGAAGCCTTCCGGCACCGGTTCGGGCTTCTGCGGCGGACAGGTCGGGCCGTTATGATAGTAGCAGTGCAGAGTCCGGAGCCGGCCGAGCATGCCGCTTCGGGCGACTTCCACGGCAAAACGAAAACAGGCGTTGCTTCGCCGCTGCGTGCCGGACTGATAGACGGTCCCGAACCGCTTGACCGTATCGGCCACGGCTCTGCCTTCGGCGATGGTCAGGGAAATCGGTTTTTCGCAATAGATGTCCTTGCCGGCCTTCGCTGCTTCAATTGAAAGAATTGCGTGCCAGTGGTCCGGCGTTGCGATCAGCACCGTATCAAGGTCATCGCGAACGAGTATTTCGCGGAAATCGTTGTACGCCGAGCAGTCTTTGTTGCCGTACGCCGAATCGACTGTTTCCTTTGCCCTGATCCGGTGGTTCGTATCGACGTCGCAGACGGCCAGAATGCGCAGGTCGTCACAGGTAAGAAAATTCCGCAGATTATGCATACCCTGGCCGCCAATACCGATAGCACCCATCGTAAGCCGTTCGCTCGGCGCGGTCGAGCCGTCCTTACCCAGCGCCGACGATGGCACAATATACGGCACGGCAATCGTCGATGCCATCAGTCCCGCCGTATGCTTGAGGAACGATCTTCGAGTAAGCGTTTTCATACCGTGCACCTCCAGCTAAAGTCGATTCCCGGATCATATAAAGCTTACCGGCGGCAAGTTGTCACGGGAAGAAATTCGTGCTCAAAGATCCTTCACGTAATCGAGGAAGTTTTTCGCCGCCCTGTCCAGGTTTTCTACGTCACCGCCGCCGTCCAGCACCTCGCACATCTCGTACGCAATATATCCCTGGTAGCCGATTTCCTTCAAGCTATTGATAAAAGTCTTGTAATCGATAAAGCCCCGATCCATCGGCACGGCCAGGATTATGGTCTCATCCTGAATAAAATTCGTCATAGTGTGTTCGTAATGGAACCTGGGCAGCCGCACATACTGCGCTGCTGTCGTATGAACGATAAAAGGCTTCATCTT
>DAOVMB010000501.1 GCA_030630905.1 Sedimentisphaerales bacterium | reverse complement strand
GAGACTGTAGCAAGGTTACAGAGTATGCTGCTTGGTAGGCAATTTCGCTTGCAACGAAATACCGGCAAAAACCCACATCTAAGGTGCGAATCTGCTGCAACCATAGGTCTAAAGCTGTGATTAGATAGCTTGAACCTTATATAACTCGTTGTAACTAAAGGCTTTCACTATTATTCACTCTGTAAAGCTACTACAGTCTCGATAATTCGGCAAATTTCATCTGACTCCTTGATTAGAGAATCTAAATCGCCAACTCGATTATTCTCAAAGCAAACTGAAAGGTTCTGGCAACAATATCTTGTGGCTTTGCCACACTACTTTGCTCCCTTTTTCCTTTTGCCTTTTTACTTTTTCCTTAGCCGCAGACTTTTTCTGCGACGAGGTCTCCGACTTCGCTTGTGGAGTAGCCCATTCGGCGAGCCTGCATTGATTTGAGCTTGTTGGCGGTGGCGAACTTGACGGCATCCTCGATGCTCTCGGCGGCCTTCTCCTCGCCAAGGGTCTCCAGCATCATTTGCCCGGCACAAATCGCCGCCAGCGGATTGATAACGCCTTGGCCGGTATATTTCGGCGCGCTTCCGCCGATAGGCTCGAACATACTGACGCCTTCCGGATTGATATTTCCGCCGGCAGCGATACCCATACCGCCCTGGACCATCGCGCCGAGGTCGGTGATGATATCGCCGAACATATTGCCGGTGACAATCACGTCGAACCATTCGGGATTCTTGACCATCCACATGCACGTCGCATCCACGTGGTAATAATCTCTTTCGATCTCCGGATATTCCGCTTTGCCCATCTCATGGAAGGCCCGCTCCCACAAGTCGTAGATATAAGTGAGCACGTTGGTCTTGCCACACAAGGCAAGTGTGTTCTTATCGCCTTTGCCGCGTGTTTTCTTGCCGTGCTTGCGTGCGTATTCGAATGCGTACTTGAGACAGCGGTCCACCTGGAAGCGATTATAGACGGCCGACTGCACGGCCACCTCTTGCGGCGTCCCTTTCATTGAGAAGCCGCCCGTGCCAGTATAGAGGTCGCCCGTGTTTTCGCGAACGACGACGAAGTCTATATCCTCGGGACCTTTGTTTTTGATCGGTGTCTCGACACCCGGATAGAGCTTAACCGGGCGCAAGTTGATGTACTGGTCCAGCTCGAAGCGGGCTTTGAGCAGAATGCCCTTTTCGAGGATTCCCGGCGCGACGTCCGGGTGCCCGATGGCACCTAACAGAATAGCATCAAATTGGCGAAGCTCTTCAACTCCGCTATCCGGCAGAGTCTCGCCGGTCCGTTTATATCTTTCGCCGCCGAAATCGAAATCGGTTAAATCGAGCTTGAAATTGAACTTATCCGCGGCTGCTTTTATGACTTTTACAGCTTCGGCTGTTACTTCCGGCCCGGTACCGTCGCCCGGCATTACTGCAATCTTATACGTTGCCATTTCTACCTTTCTGTCTCTATTTGTTCTAACTACATCTGCATTTGAAGCAGGCTTGAAACCTGCCGACTAATTATCTCGTATCGTTCGATTCGGCAAATCGTACTTTTTTTGCCGTCTCTATTGTAAAGCTGCCGGCTTCGGCGTCGAGTATCCGGCTGCCATTGAAACTCAGATTCTCAATAACCACGTTCTCGATACTGTGCGCGTCATTATATCCGATTAAGTACGATTTGGGAAGCTTAAGTCCTGTAACGGCAATGTTCTTAAAGTAAATATTCCTGATATACCCACGATGAGCCGCATATTCTTGTTCTTTATCTGCTTTAGGACGGATCCACTGGCCCAGCGGGCTTCTCTTACGCTTAGGATTCTGGCGGGCAAGCTCCCACGGGCAGTCCGCGCTGTATATCGACAGCCCCACTCTCAACTCAATCAGCTTATCCCGCGAGTCCTCGACGCGAATGTCTTCAAAACGTATATTCTCGACCGTGGCGAAATCGCCGTTATGAATCGTAAACGTTCCGCCCCGCTCGACGTGGATTATATCGCAGTTCTTGAACAGGATGCCGCTTATCTTTTTTGTCTGAAGCTCGAAACCGATCTCCATCGCGTTGCCCCACTCGGCGTTCCACAGGACCGTGTTGATGACGCTGACGTTTTCGACGTTGCGCAGACCGCTTTCGCCTTCCTCGAAGTATCCGGGAGAAGCCTTAACGGCGATACAATCGTCTTTTGTTCTCAAGAAGCAACTCTCAATGCTAAGATTCCTGCAGCCGACAATATCCACACCGTCGTCGTTGTCGCGCCAGCCGATGACCTTGACGTTGGAAATCCTCACGTTATCCGATCTGACCGGCACGAGCGTCCAGCCGAAACTGTTGAGAACGGTTATCCCGCTCAGTTCAATGTTGGAGCATCCTGACAGCTTGACCATTTGCGTTTTGTAATCCCGGCCGCTGCCGTCAAGGATACCCCGGCCGGTCACGCGCGCATTTTCAGCTCCTTCGGCTCTTATCCGGCCTCGGACAATTGCCCCGCCGGCGATATAAATTGTTTCTCCGCTGCTAAGTTTTATTTCGCCGGCCCGGTGAATCCTGCCGCCCTCGAAGTACCGGACATTCTCATCGCCCGGCTTCGGCGGATTCTGCTCAAGTGGATTTGCAAAAAGAAACAGGGGCCGTTTGATATCCCCGTTTATCTCTACGCTCAGGTTGCAGGACCGATCCAGTTGGAAGCTGACGGTTCTGCCGTTAATCGAGTAGGCGATACCGTGACTCTTCGGCCGAATATCGACCGTCTCGACATCT
>DAOVMB010000476.1 GCA_030630905.1 Sedimentisphaerales bacterium | reverse complement strand
TATTATTCTTGGTAAAGTCAATTCATAAACAAAACAACTTCATACCTACGTTTTCAGATTTCGATATTAACACCTAGTACTTTGTCATGATTGATTCTTCGGCTTGTCATTCCCGCGAAAGCAGGAATCCAGAATCGTTGGCATCTTGGATTCCGCATCAAGTGCGGAATGACAACTTACCTAATCAAAGTTGACAGACTACTAGTTTTCTTCATCCTCGTTAACTTCTAACTGCTGATTTCTTCCCCGAACACGCTGCTGCTGTACTTCTTTATAAATAATCTGTTAAGCTGCTGCCGGAGAATACACATATCAACCGGCTTATCAATCACGCTGAAAACATCGAGCCGCAGGGCATTATCCAGCAAAGATTGACCCGCCCTGCTCGTCAGAAGGATGCACGGTAGCAAAGGATAATTCATACGGATTATTTTAACGGTCGCAAGCCCGTTGGACGTTTCCGAGTCCATATCCACTATTGTTGTGTGAATCCGCTTGCTTTTGATGACATGGACGAACTCTGTCGCGTTCTCGGCCACCAGAAGATTAACGCCCCTTGGGCGAAATATGGAGCGCAAAGCCTCCGGCCAGGCCCAGTTCGCCTCACTGGCCAGAACATTAATTTCTTCAAGTTTTGACAGATTTGAGACCATATATCTACTAAATTAGCAAATATCGTGCCAGACATCAGTTATTCGGCTATTCCGACATAAGTGTTTGTTTATCATAACGTTATATTATTATAGCCATTTTGCCTCATCTGCCAAAATCTCATCTGAACACCCCCTGCTCTGCCAACCTGACAGGCTCGGCAGCGCAATCTCTGCAAAGGACGCTATATGGCGTACTGAACAAGCATCGGGAACTTCTTATAAAAGAAAGGTCTTGGTTCGGAGTTCTATATCCACCGCTGGCGGATATAACCATTGTTGGGTAAAAGAATGCAAGGACAGGGGGAAATTGTACAGTACACTCAATTCCCCCAATTTGTCCGGATCAGGCAAAGAACATTTTGCACGCCAATCTTTGCACTTGTTGAAGGAATCTGGTATTCTTATTCAACTTGACCCGTCATCAATTATGAGAAAGGCAAATAATCATGAACAACATGAATCGTAGAGATTTCCTCAAGTCCAACGCAGCCGCAACGGCCAGCTTAGCACTAACTGCAATAGGAACCAAACAAACAGCTGCAAAGGCTGCGAATCCAAAAACAGTCCGTATCGGCATAGTCGGAATGGGCGGACGCGGAAACAGCCTGATGCGCAATTTGTTACTGATGAAGGAAGTTGAGATTCGTGCCGTGTGCGATCTGCGCCGCCAGAAAGTAGCTTCGGCACAGAACGCAGTCGTAAGAGCTGGCGGAGCAAAACCCGAGGGATACGCAAAGGACGAATACACGTTCAAGGAACTGATGGATCGAGACGACCTCGATGCCGTAATTATCGCAACGTACTGGCAGTGGCATGCCCCCATGGCAGTTTACGCCATGAAGGCGGGCAAATACGCAGCTACCGAAGTGCCTGCCGGTTATACACTCGAAGAATGCTGGGACCTGGTCAAGACATACGAGCAAACGAAGGTGCCGTGTATGATGTTGGAGAACTGGAGTTTTCGCCGGGACAATCTGGCGGTCCTGAACATGATCCGCCAGGGGATGTTCGGCGATATTGTGCATTGCCACTGCGCCCATTCGCACGATTGTATCGACCACTGGTTCTTCAACGGCACAACCGGAGAGAACCGCTGGCCTGCAAAATATCTGCTTGAGCACAATCGCGACCAGTATCCCACGCATCAATTAGGTCCGGTGCTCAGTTGGATGGATATCAACTGTGGCGACGCTTTCGACTATATCACTTCCACCGCTACGAACTGCTTCGGCATAAATGACATGTTCGAGCGCAAATTTGGCAAAGATCATCCGGGAGCCAAGCGAGAATACGCCCAGGGGGATATCGTCACCAGCGTTATACGAACAAAGATGGGCAAGTCCATCGTCAGCAACTATGACATGCAACTGCCCCGTCCCTATGACAACCGGTGGCTGATCCAGGGCACACGCGGCTTGTATAACGAGCAAAGAGAAGCCGTTTACATTCTCGGCAAGACTCCCAAATACCATCAGTGGGAACCTTTCGGCCCTTATCAGGAAAAGTACGAACACTCCTGGTGGAAGAAAGGCACCCGGGGAGGCCACGGCGGCACGGACTATATCGAGCTTGAGCAATTTGTCAAGGCGGTTCGCAACAAGACGCAGACTCCCATCGATGTCTATGATTCGGTCGCCATGAGTGTGATCGGCCCGCTGTCGGAGCAGTCCATTTCTTTAGGCAGTGCGCCTGTGAAGGTGCCCGATTTCACCCGCGGCAAATGGAGGAGCCGAAAGCCAACGTTTGCAGTCGAGGCTTGATTGACAAATACCACCCGGCTCGTCTTAGCTTTGTCATCCCGGCCCCGTTCGGCCTCGCCCAGAGCCTGCCCTGGCCCCGCCACAAGTGAACATCGTCGAAGGGACGGGAATCAGACAAGCAATATCGAATGCCCAAGTCTGAAGTCAAAAATACGCAAAAAACAAGGTAGCAGCAGCCCATCGCTCGGAACACGGAGAACGAGCCACCAGCAGTAAGCTGCATCTCACGGAGATTTTTTTATATTTTTCTTTACATTTAACATGCCTTACAGTATAATATGTAGTTAACATACGAGCATCGTATGTGGTATGTCGAATTGTGAATTTAGAATGGAAAATGGAGAAATATTGAAGTAAAAAGGCAAAAGGCAAAAATGAGAGTAAATTCGGAGTTTCTCCGGCAAGGCTATTTGAAAAAACAAAGCCAATTTCAAAACAGGCAAAATGACGTTAAGTCAATATTAATAATGATTTATGGAAATTTAG
>DAOVMB010000035.1 GCA_030630905.1 Sedimentisphaerales bacterium | reverse complement strand
ATAGACGTTGAAGGGGCAACCGTACCACTAACACCTGCAGACAGTGGCTCATATACGACGCTTACGTTGGTTAAGGACACTATGAAGATAGACGGAGTGCCAACAACCATTCCAGCAATATTGGAGGTGACCGGTGGAGATGTCGTGCTGCATATGACTGGAGATATCGAACTTGGAGACACATGCGAGATTATCGTAAAGCCTGGCTCGACTTTAACGATTTACACCGATGGAAATATTCACTCTCGTAACGGCAGCTCAATTAGTACCGAGAATCCTCCTGAGGCGGCCAAAACAATACAAATATACACTACGGGCGAGGACAAACAGTTTATCGACATTAAGGCCAAGAGCGAGTTCACAGGAATTATCTATGCCCCGGATGACGATGTCGTTCTTTATGCCAAGGGAAATGCTTATGGGTCCATCGTCGCCGATAGCTTCGACTATAAGGCCGGCGGTAATTTCTACTTCGACGAAGCGCTGAGAGATAATGTCAGCGTCAATGACGAAGCCGTCGTCTTCGTAGTAAATCGCTGGTATGAAAGCGCTCCCAAGTTGTCTTCGGACATAGAGTTTGCTGACATAGTGCCGATTCTTGAAGTGGACCCTTAGAAGTAGCAAAATTGAGGTGTTAGCTGTCATCTCATTCCGAAAATAGAAGGAGCATGATCGACTTGTCATGCGCGAAGGTGAGAACATGAAAAAGCTGCTGAAGTCAAAAAGACGCGGCTCTGCCATACCGCTGGCAATGGTTGCGATTATAATGTTGCTTGCGATGGGTGTGGGACTGCTGAGTTTGGGGATGAGCGGCCGTATCTACTCAACGCGAACCGCCTCGGATATTGCAGCCCGTTGCGCCGTCGATGCCGGCCTGACAATGGCTCTTTTTGAAATGAACGAGAAATTAAAGGTCAAACCCTGGAATGACGGCACGCTGCCGCTGGCGATGGGCGTAGAATTGCCCGACTGCGACGAAGTCTGTAGTTACAGGGTCACCGGTAATCTCGGCGGCGGTTATACCATTTGGTCCATAGGAAGGTCCGGGTCGGCCGAAAGACGCGTTCGTACGACCATCGGCTTGCAGAGCCCATTTAACGATGCGATTCTGGCAAAAGAAAAACTCATCTTGAAATCCGGCACGGTCGTTGATGGATATAACTCTGACGACTCGGGTGAGACCGACATCGAGGTGTCGATCGGCAGCCAGAGCGCTGCAAACGACAGCGTAGTTCTAAATATGGGTGTAACTGTGGATGGTGACGTTTTCGTGGCCCCCGGGGCTAATCTTGACACAGCCATAAAGGACCTGGGCGCGACGGTAAACGGGGACAAGCATACAGGAGAGCAGATAACGTTACCCAAGGTAATCGCACCGCCGCTGCCCAATATGGCCACAGACATCAACGCCAAGGGCGCAACCGTAACGATCACACCTGCAGACAACGGCGTATATACGGCGATTGCCTTGAAAACCACAGGCGACCCGGGCATATTGGAGATAAGCGGCGGAGATGTCGTGCTGCACGTGACCGGAGATATCCAACTTGGCCAGAGTTGTGAGATTCTTGTAAAAGACGGCTCGACTTTGAAAATCTATGCTGATGGAGATATTGTCTGTGCCAACGGCAGCTCAATCAATACCGAAGCTACTCCCGAGGTGGCTGCAACATTACAATTGTTTGCTACAGGCACGGGCACTCAATTCTTCGACGTCAAGGCCAAGAGCGAGTGGGTTGGAACTATCTACGCGCCGGATGCGGATGTCGTTCTTTATGCCGGGGGAGATGTATACGGCTCTGTCGTTGCCCATGACTTTGAGTTTAAGGCCGGTGGAAATTTCCACTACGACAAGGCGCTTCAAAAGAAGAATACTGTTACCGACGAAGCTGTCGTCTTCGTAGTAAATCGCTGGTATGAGAGCCCTGCGAAGCTCTTAACAGCGGAGATGGAGGCTGAGCCACTGGAGTGGGACGAGTAGCAAATTGGAGCGGAAGTTTTGTTATCAAATCTTATTCATCAGAATGGGGCTTTAGGTCTTTGACATCGGGTGGTTTTGTGTGGAGGCCGGAACATGAAAAAGCTGCTGAAGTCAAAAAGACGCGGCTCTGCCATACCGCTTGTATTGGTTGCAGTCATGATATTGCTTGCGATGGGTGTGGGCTTACTGGATCTGGGGATGAAGGGCCGCATTTACTCAATACGAACTGCTTCTGATATTGCCGCTCGCTGCGCCGCCGATGCCGGGCTGACAATGGCCCTGTTTGAAATGAATGAGAAATTGAAAGTTAAACCGTGGAATGACAGCAGTCTGCCTGAGGCAACAAACGAAAGTCTGCCCTATTGCGATGCGGTCTTTAGTTACACGGTTACAGGTAATCCCGGCACCGGTTATACTATTGAGTCCGTCGGCGCCTCGGGTAACGCCGAAAGAAAAGTTGTCTGCGTTTTGAAGCCCCAGGGACCGTTTGAGTTTGCCGTCTTCGCAGAGGATGGCGCAGAGTTAAAGAACTCGGCCCTGGTGGACTGGTACAATTTCGGTGCGGACGATGAAATTCTGAAGTTCGGCACAAATAGCATTGTATCAGGCGCTTTCTCATTTAAAAATTCATCCACCATCAATGGCGATGTGGTTGTAGGTGTGGATGGAAATCCGGATGTTGTAATTGATGACTTTGGCGCTACCATCACGGGCGAGACTCGCGCCCTAAGAGAAAGAAACGTATTGCCTCCGATAGCAGTGCCTCAGTGGCTGGAGTCACTGCCGTCCAGCGGGACTATACAAAATGATACCACAGTAACCAATTCCGCCAAGTACAGCGGCATTAACCTTAACAACAGTAAAACGCTTCTGATTGATGGGGACGTTACCCTCTATGTTACAGGCGAGATAATCCTTGGTAATTCTGCTGAAGTGCAGATAGATAACGATGCCTCTTTGATCCTGTACTTAGGCGGGGATTTTGAAGGCAAAAACTCAAGCACCATCAACAACCTGACACAAGAAACAAAAAAACTTCAAATATATTGTCTTGATAGCTGCGAGAATATGCTATTCAAGAAAAGCAGTGATTTTTACGGAGTAATTTATGCCCCCAACGCGGATGTAATAATGTACAATTCCGCCAATATATACGGAGCAATTGTAGCCAGGGACTTTGAGCAAAAGAACTCCGGCACTTTCAATTACGATGCATCACTGAGAGATGCGAGTGTGAATGATGAGGCCGTACGTTTCGTAGTAACTAATTGGCATGAAGAGTAGGCAAATGATTTTGGATAATGAGGCTTAACTGTCCATTAAACTTACCCTAAAATGCCGATTAACTCATTAGTTCAGCAGGTTCATATCACGAATAGTTACGATATCGCTTCTCAATATCTGAAAATCCCACGTTCACTTTTCCTAATATATAGTATTACAATCCGCAATAGCACTTGATACGAAGAGTTCTATGTGCTACAATCCCGGCCTTTTGAGAGAATCGCCTGCTCGGTGAATGCTCAATCGTGCAAAACTCCTGCTGTGGGCACAAATGATAAGGAAGGTAGAAGAACGTTTGTCAAGAATTAAAGATATTGTAGAGAGGCATCCTGCAAATCGTGGGAGCTTGATACCTGTCTTGCAGGATATTCAAGAGGATTTTGGCTATCTCTCCGAAGAAGCGGTAGAAGAGTTGGCACGGCTGATGGGCATATCGGCCAACGAAATGTACGGTGTGGCTACATTTTATACACAGTTTCGTTTCAGTCCTCCGGGCCGGCACAGGATCCAGAGCTGTCAGGGCACGGCGTGCCATGTCCGCGGGGGCCAACAGATACTAAAAGAGTTAGAGCGGCGTCTGGGGATTACCGCCGGCCAGACCACTGCGGATGGCCAGTTTGACCTTCAGCGCGTGGCTTGTCTGGGTTGCTGTGCGCTGGCGCCCGTTGTCGCCGTGGACGGCAAAGTGTACGCTCGGATGTCCGCTAAGAAGATACCATCCGTACTCTCTCAATACGATGACAGGAAGGGTATGGAGAACGCATGACCTCTTTGCAGCAAATCTATACCGAAGCTCAAGCACAATGGCGCGAACTTCAGGAAAGTGAACTTCCCGTTTTCTTCGTAGGTGCGGCAACATGCGGCCGGGCCGCCGGCGCCACGGAAGTATTGCAATGCCTGCGAAGCTACATCAAGGCTAAGAAGATAAACGCTTTGGTCATCGAGGTGGGCTGCCTCGGCCCCTGCTCTTTCGAGCCATTGGTGATTGTACATAAGAAGGGCGTGCCACGCGTATGCTATGCAAATGTCGGACCCGACGAGATTATTCATATTCTCGAAAATCACGTTCTGGGCGATGATCCCTGCGCCCAGTGGGCATTGGGGAAAATGACGCCGGGGCAATTAAACGGGATTGGTGATTTCAATGAACATCCGATGATGCGCCGACAGGTGCGTAACATCCTGCGCAACTGCGGTCTGATCGATCCGGAAAATGTACATCACTACCTGGCCCGGGATGGCTATCGCGGATTTCTGCAGGCGCTGGTGATTGGACCTGATAAGACGCTCGAAGAGGTCAAGACGGCAGGGCTCCGCGGCCGCGGCGGCGCCGGATTCCCGACCTGGCGAAAGTGGAAATTTTGCCGGGATGCGCCGGGGCAAACGAAATATCTAATATGCAATGCAGACGAGGGTGACCCCGGTGCGTTTATGAACCGCTCGCTAATCGAGGGCGACCCGCATGCCGTGCTGGAAGGGATGTTGATCGCGGCTTTTACATTGGGAGCTTCACAGGGTTATATATACTGCCGGGCCGAATATCCGCTGGCCATACATCGATTGGAGACCGCCATCTCTCAGATGTGCGAACTGGGGCTGCTGGGCAAAAATATTCAAGGCTCGGATTTCTCTTTTGATTTAACCATAAAAAAAGGTGCGGGCGCGTTCGTATGCGGCGAAGAGACAGCGCTGATTGCTTCGGTCGAGGGCCGGCGGGGAATGCCGCAACCTCGACCTCCGTTTCCCGCCGTAAGTGGTCTATTGGGCAAGCCGACGGTCATTCAGAATGTTGAGACGCTCGGTAATTTGCCGCTGATTCTTCGCAACGGAGCCGAGTGGTACACACAGTACGGCAGCGAGTCCAGCAAGGGAACGAAAACTTTCGCGCTGGCGGGAAAAATCAATCGAACGGGCCTGGTCGAGGTGCCGCTGGGTATCAAACTCAAAGATATAATCTATGAAATCGGAGGTGGTGTTCCCGCAGGAAAGATGCTCAAGGCCGTGCAGACGGGCGGGCCTTCGGGCGGATGCATCCCCGCAGAGAAGATGGATTTGCCTGTTGATTACGAGGCTCTAACCGAAGCCGGCAGTATTATGGGTTCCGGCGGCATGATAGTGCTCGATGAAGATACGTGCATGGTCGATATGGCGAAGTATTTTCTGTCATTTACACAGGCCGAATCCTGCGGCAAGTGCGCGCCGTGCCGGGTAGGAACGCGGGCAATGCTGGGTATTCTGGAGCGCATCACCGCCGGAAAAGGTGAAATGGCCGACCTCGATAAGCTTGAAACAATGGCTCAGACTATCAAGGCCGGTTCACTTTGCGGACTCGGCCAAACTGCACCCAATCCTGTTTTGAGTACGTTGCGATATTTCAGGGCGGAATACGAAGCGCACATACGCGAGCACAAATGTCCGGCCGGTGTTTGTCCCCAGTTGCTCCATGCACCGTGTTCCAACGAATGTCCTGCTGGTGTTGATGTTCCGCTATATATCTCGCTGATCCGCGATAATCGCCTGGAAGAAGCTCTTGCCTCACACTTGGAGCGAAATCCTTTTCCCAATATATGTGCAAGAGTTTGCCCGCATCCGTGCGAAGGAAAATGCCGGCGCACCCAGTTGGATGCACCGGTTTCCATTCGCGCTTTGAAACGCTATATGGTAGACACAGCCAGACGGATCGAACCGCAGGAGATGGTACACGAGAATCCTCATTGTCTCGACATGAAGATAGCCGTTATTGGGGCCGGCCCTGCAGGTTTAAGCTGTGCTTATTTCCTGCGCCGCATGGGCTATCCGGTTACAGTATTCGAGAAGCAGGAGCGTCCGGGTGGTATGATGGCCTATGCCATCCCCGAATACCGTCTGCCTCGTAAAATCCTGCAGGAAGAAATTGACTGGCTTTTAGGGACAGGTATCGAGTTGAAGACGAATACTCAGATCGGTAAAGACGTTACGATTGACCAACTTAAACAGCAGGGATACAAAGCCTTCTTCCTGGGCCTGGGCGCCTGGAAAGGCATGAGCATGGGCCTCCCCGGAGAAAAGCTCAGAGGTGTCATGCAGGGTCTGGATTTCCTGGTGGGACGCCACAAAGGCTTGGATGTTCCCATTGGCGGGAAAGTCGCCGTTATCGGTGGAGGTGACGTAGCGATTGACTCGGCCCGCACGGCCTTCCGCATGGGAGCCGACGTGGTAATTGTCTACCGCCGGACGCGGGAAGAAATGCCCGGAATCGAATCTGAAATCGAAGAGGCAGAGGCCGAAGGCATCCGCTTTGAGTTCCTGGCTTTGCCGGAACGTATCGAAGGCAGTGGTAATAACGCCGAGAGACTGGTTTGTCGCCGGATGAGTTTGGGTGAGTACTCTTTGGACGGACGGCGGCGTCCCGAATCGACAGAAGAGATTTTTCAACTTGAAGCTGACACCGTCATTGCCGCTATCGGCCAGCAGGTTGCGGCTGAGACCATCGCCGAACAAGTCGGCCTGACGTTGAAAAGGTCCGGACGTATCGATATTGATCCGTTCACTCACGAAACCGAAGTAGAAATGTTTTTCTCGGGCGGTGATGCAGTTACCGGGCCGAGTATCGTCCTGGAAGCTGTCGGAGCGGGTGAAAGGGCGGCGGTAAAAATAAATGAAAAACTTTCGCGGAATCTCGCACCGCAGAACCGATCTGAACCGTTCTGGCGCCGAACACTTACGAACGACACGGAATTTGATCCTGAAGCCGAACCGGTTGAAACTCCTCCGCTGAAGCAGAAAACTCTGCCGCTCGATGCGCGACGCAATTTCGAAGAGGTTGAATTAGAAATTCCTAAAAATAAGGCATACCAGGAGTGCCTTCGGTGTTTGCGGTGTGATTATCGTGTGCAGGAATGACCTCTGATAGGAAAGCGGCGAACTGCCCGGATGCAGGCGGCGTAAAAAAAGAGAAAACTAACTAAACAAAAGGATCGGTTGAAGTGAAACTGACGATCGATGGACAATCTGTGACTGCTGAAGAAGGCCAAACGGTTCTTGAGTGCGCGTTGGAGAATGATATTTCGATTCCCCATCTTTGTATGCATTCGAGTTTGTCGCCGTTCGGCGCATGCCGGCTGTGTGTGGTCGAAATAGAAGGAATGCGCGGATATCCGACTTCGTGTACAACCCCCGCAGCCGAAGCAATGGTAGTTCGGACCGATACCGAAGCACTCCAGAATCTTCGCCGGAATATTTTGGCCCTTATGATGCTCGAACATCCTAGTGCGTGCCTTGTATGCGGCCGGCGCGAACTGTGTGAACAATACCGGCCCGAAGCGGAAAGGGCGGGCAGCACGACCGGGTGTCATACCTGTAACAATAAGGAAGTCTGTGAGGTGCGTGTTTTAGCCGACGATCTGGGCTTAACAGAACTGCCTGTCCCTCCCGTTTACCACGAGCGGCCGGTGGAACGTTCCGAACCCTTCATGGATCGTGATCTCAATCTTTGCATTCTCTGCGGCCGCTGCGTGCGCATCTGCAAATATCACCAGGGCAAATCCGTGATCGATTTTGTCGGTCGCGGTAGTGAAACGCGTATCGGCCAGGCCTTCGGGCACTCGCTGCTCGAAGCGGGTTGTCAGTTCTGCGGTTCGTGTGTTGATGTATGTCCGACCGGCAGCCTGGCCGACCGGTATGCCAAGTGGTATGGTAAACCTGATATTGTCACCGAATCAACCTGTATTTTCTGCGACCAGGCGTGCGCATTGGCGCTCGGAGCCGGGGATGGGAAACTGGTAGCTGCGCAGGCTGTGAATGAAAGTGTCCCTGTGTGTGTGCTGGGTCGATTTGCAATTCCCGAATTTTTGAATGGTAATGATCGATTGGGTGTGCCGTTGGTGCGCGCAGGTGAGGTTTTGCGCCAGGTCGAATGGGAAGAAGCCCTTGAAACGACAGTCACTAAACTAAGCGAATTTGTAGGCGATAGTTTCGTGCTGGTTTGTGACACAACGAGCACTCTCGAAGACCGTCACATCTTCAAGAAGTTCACCAGCGAGGTAATGAAGTCCAAAAACTATGTTGAGATCGAACCTGATGCACAGGGTGTTTCGCGCGGCTCATTGCCGAAGGGTACTAAAGCAGCGCTGCTGACAGGTAGTTTTGTCGATCCGGCTGAACTGGAGCAACTTGAGTTTTTAATCGTGCAGGATTGTTACCCGACGCCTGCGAGCGGGCGCGCCGACGTTGTGCTGCCGGCTGCGGTTTTCGCCGAGATTGAAGGCACGATTCTCGATCGCTCCGGGCAAAAACGCCCTCTGCGCAAAGCGTGCGAGCCGCCGGGCCTGGCAAAACCGGAATGGTGGATTATCTGCCGGCTTGCTAAAGCAATGGGAGCCAAAGGTTTTGGCTATGAATCTGCCGATGCGATCGCGCGCGAGGCGGGAATTCCGGATGCGAAACTGTGGGTAGATCGGCCGGATGCTCCCCCCGCTGCGACGAATCTGGAACTCCGACGAACGTACTTCCGAGGGCATCAAATCGACGAGAAGGTCCGTGGATTGCGGGAACTGCCTGTAGATGATAGTTGTGCTTTTGAAGTAACGGCAGAAAAACCCGAAGGGGCATTTCGAATCCTGGAAAAACGTGAGATTGCACCGAATGTTCACGAAATTATTATTGCTGCGCCGGAGGTTGCGAAAAAAGCCTTGCCCGGCCAGTTCATTATTTTAATGGTGGATGAAAAATCCGAGCGTGTGCCCTATACCCTGAGCGGCTGGGACGCTGAAAAAGGAACGATTACCCTGGTCGTGCTGGAAAAGGGCCAATCGAGCAGAAAGCTTGTATTGTTGAATGTAAACGACAAACTGGCGCACGTCGTCGGGCCGCTCGGTGTTCCGCTGGAGATAGAGAATTACGGCACGGTCGTGCTGGCCGCCGGATGCTACGGGATCGCTGCGATTGCGCCTATCGCCGAAGCGATGAAAAATGCCGGAAATCGGGTCATAGCGATCAGCGAAGCTCGCAGTCATTACCTGCATTATTACCAGGATAAGCTTCAAAGTGTTTGTGACGAGTTCGTTCAGACAACGATTGACGGTTCTATGGGCACCAGGGGACACGCAATCGATGCTCTCACGCAAAAGCTCAATGACGGCGAGAAAATCGATCGCGTTATTGCGGTTGGATGTCCCTTTATGATGATGGTGACAGCTCAGGAAACCAAACCGTACGGCGTGAAAACATTAGCGGCGCTGAATCCGATTATGTTAGATGGAACCGGCATGTGCGGGGCCTGCCGCGTAACCGTTGGCGACCAGATGAAATTTGCCTGTGTGGATGGTCCGTTCTTTGATGCGCATTTGATCGATTGGGATGAGCTTCGAGACCGGAGGGCGGCATATAGTGCCGAAGAGATACATTCGCTGGGCCGGACTGAATCGGTAGCTTCCGGCAAGAGCGGGCAGCGTAAGTGCAGGTGTACACATTGACCGAGAGCAGAGAGTAGCAAATGGCTAAGGAAAAGATTCCCCGACAACCTATGCCGGAGCAGGCTCCGGAAGATCGCGCCAGGAACTTCGAGGAAGTCCCGTATGGCTATTCGGAAGAAATCGCTATCCTGGAAGCGAGCCGCTGCCTGAAGTGTAAGAAGCCGCGGTGTGTGTTGGGATGTCCGGTCAACGTCGATATCCCCGGCTTCATTGCTTTTGTACAGGAGGGCAAGTTCATCGAGGCGGCCTGGAAGCTCAAGGAACAAAATACACTACCGGCGGTCTGTGGACGGGTCTGCCCGCAGGAAGAACAGTGTGAGAAGCTATGTGTGCTGGGAGTCAAGGGCGAGCCGGTGGCTGTCGGAAGACTTGAACGGTTCGTTGCCGACTATGAGCGCAACAGCGGTAAAATCAAGGTGCCGCAAATTGCCGCCAAAACGGGTAAACGGGCAGCAGTAGTTGGTGCCGGGCCGGCTGGTCTTACTGTTGCAGGCGATCTGATTAAGCTCGGGCACGAGGTGACTGTCTTCGAGGCCCTGCAACAACCGGGAGGTGTGCTGACCTATGGAATTCCTGAGTTTCGTCTGCCAAAAGCAATAGTTCAGGCGGAAGTGGATTACCTCAAGAAGCTCGGGATCGAATTTGTGATGGACTTTGTTGTCGGCCGAAACAGCACTATCCGCGAACTGTTGGACGACGAAGGTTACGAAGCAGTTTTCGTCGGTAGCGGGGCCGGCCTGCCGTCGTTTATGAGAATTCCGGGCGAAAACCTGGTCGGTGTTTATTCGGCCAACGAGTATCTGACCCGTTCCAACCTGATGAAGGCGTATCTTTTCCCGAAGTACGATACGCCGCCGATAAAGCGTGAGCGTGTCGCCGTAATCGGAGGCGGCAACGTAGCGATGGACTCGGCACGAACGGCACTGCGACTTGGGGGCGATGTTACCATCGTCTATCGCCGGGCGCGAGAACAAATGCCCGGCCGCGATGAGGAAATCCACCACGCCGAAGAAGAAGGCGTCAAGTTCAAGCTGCTTAACAATCCTATTCGTATTATCGGCGATGATCGTCATCGCGTTGTGGCCATGGAATGTATTAAAATGGAACTCGGCGAACCGGATGATTCCGGCCGGCGAAGACCTGTTCCTATAGAAGGCTCGGAGTTTACAATGGAGCTTGACACGGTCATTGTCGCTATCGGCAACAAGCCCAATCCGCTCATACCGCAAACGATGCCGGAACTCGAAATGACAAAGTGGGGTACTATCGTTGTCGATGATAACACTATGCAGACCTCGGTCCCGGGTGTTTTTGCCGGCGGCGACATCGTCTCCGGTGCTGCAACGGTCATCCTCGCAATGGGCCAGGGCCGAATCGCCGCCGCTGCTATGAACGACTATCTGGCGAAAAAGTAAAGCCCGAAAAGCCGTACTATCACGGCTGGGCATTCCACCTTTTGGGAAGATTGTTCAGCCTTGCCGGTATACTGCCAACCTTGATGTGGTTATCCAACTTGTTCAAATTGTCCAGTTCGTATTTGACAATCTGCCTTTGTTTAAGTATTATCCGGGCCTTTGTAACTGATGATTGATTGAATGTTCATGATCGATGCTCATCCGGGATCATGGTAAGAAATACGAAATATAAGGCACGAAATACGAGATACAGATATGCAAGTTGGGCCTTTCAAAGCATTTAGGTTTAACGAAGGAGTAGTTGGTAATGTGGGTGACTGTATTGCGCCCCCTTATGATGTTATCAACGACGCCCAGCGGGAACAGTTCTATAATAAGAACAGGCATAATCTCGTCCGCATCATCAAAGGAAAGATAAAAGCCTCTGATAACGGCGAAAACAACCAGTACACAAGAGCCGCCGACTACTTGATCCGCTGGATAGAAGAGGGAGCCTTGAAGCAGGATTCGGCCGAGGCCATCTATGCTTATGTGCAAGATTTTGAGGTGGCCGGCGCGCGATACCAGCGTCACAGCTTCATTGCTTTAGCCAAGCTTGAAGATTTCGGAGAAATCGTTAAACCCCACGAACAAGTTCTCCACAAGCCGATGATTGACAGGCTCAGTCTCAAGCGGGCAACGTCCGCCGACTTCGGTCTGGTTT
>DAOVMB010000102.1 GCA_030630905.1 Sedimentisphaerales bacterium | reverse complement strand
GGCGGGGGATTCCAATCGACAAAACCGGTGGAAAAATCACCCGGCTTTGGAGGAATCACTTCTAACGCAAGTGCGTTGGCGCCTTCGGAAACGAATTTCGAGATGTCATATTGAAATCGGCGGAAGGCGCCTCTGACCTCGGTTGCCGGCGCGATCCGGTTTCCGTTCAGCCAGATGTTCGCACTGTAGTTTATGCCGTCGAATTCAAGCAGCACCGTCCTGGCGGTGTCTTTCTGAGAAAGTTGAAATTCCGTTCGATACCACCACGGTTTCTCGTACGGTTCGCTGGGGATTTCGCTCAGATTCATGCCGAAATAAGGATTCTTATAGACGCCGTTCTCCACCAGGGCGGCTAATACTGTCGAGGGGACGTTTGTCGGAAACCAGCGGCGCGTATCAAGGCCCGGTCTGGAAATCCGCTCCGGCGTCCGGCTAACTTCCGAAGACGCCTGAATCATCCAGCCGGCGGAAAGCAATCTATCATATTGAGAATCACTTTTATTCATAGCCTTGCCATTTACTACGTTGTTCATCAGGAATCAATCCTAAATTATGCAATTGATGGTACAGAATACGAGGGACGGTTGCAACTATCAGATAAGTTTGTTATCCTGTTGCGGTCGAGTTGGTATGGACATGTAGAAAGGAAATAATAGAATGAGCAAGTTAGCCATCAATGGCGGCAAGCCGCTGCGGGATGCCAAAGCGAAACCGTGGCCCAAGTGGCCTGTATGGGATGAAAATGAAGAGAAGGGCCTGCTTGAGGTCTTAAGAAGCGGAGTCTGGTCGTATAACGGCCCGAAAGAGCTGGAATTCAACAAGGCCTTTGCAGAATTCGTCGGGACTGAATATGCAATATCGGCGGCTAACGGAACCGTCACTTTGCAGCTTGCTCTGGAAGCGTGCGGCGTCGGATTGGGCGATGAGGTAATTGTCCCCGGTCTGACGTGGCAGGCGACGGCGGCCGCTGTCCTGGATGTCAATGCCGCTGCCGTTCTCGTTGACGTCAGCCGGGACAACTGGTGCATCGATCCGGCTGAGGTGGAAAAGGCCATCACGCCGCGAACCAAAGCGATTATCCCCGTGCACCTTTACGGATGTTTTGCCGACATGGATGCCATTATGGAGATCGCGCGCAAACACAATCTCCGGGTCATCGAGGACAGCGCCCATAAGCATGGGGGCGAGTGGAAGGGAAAGAAAGCCGGCAGCATCGGTGACGCGGGAAGTTTCAGCTTTCAGCTCTCGAAGCTTATGACGGCAGGGGAGGGCGGGGCCGTTACTACAAGCGATCCACAACTGTTCGAGAAGCTCGATGCGCTTCGGAATTGCGGCAGAAGACCTGAGAATCAAGAGTCCGCCGATAAGGGTGCGGGACTCTATGGCAGCGAAGGTGATTTGATTCAGTCGGGCAACTACCGGATGACGGATTTTCAGGCGGCCCTGCTGATTGAATCGCTGAAAAGGCTGCCGGAACAAAACCGTATTCGGGGCGAAAATGCAAAATACTTGAACTCATTGCTCACAGAGCTGCCAGGTGTCCTGCCGATGAAAAACGATAAAACAGAAACATTGGGGGCGTGTTATAATTTCTCGTTCAGATACGATAAGGGCAAATTTAAGGGCCTCGACGTCAGGAAATTCAGAGAGGCGCTGGGCAAAGAGCTGGGATGTTCGGTTGAGGCAAGTTATGAACCTCTGAATGCATGTGCGTTATATACCCCCCATACGAAGCCGCAGCGATACAAGCTTAGTAAAAAGCACTGGCAGGAAATCGACCCGGCCGGTTACGAACTGCCGGTTTGCCATAGAATCTTTACGGAAGAATCGGTTTGTTTTCATCATACAATACTGATGGGGGCAAAAACAGACATGGATATGGTCGCGAAGGCCATCGAAAAGATATATGATAACGCCGAGGAACTGCTTTAGACCGCTCGACGGGGCTGACTTCTGAGGTCTTAGAAAATATAGTACGTGATAAAAATAAAGGCCAGATCGCCCAGCGCCCAGAGTTTTAGGTTGAGCCACCATCTACGTTTTTCCACCCCATTATAGATGAAATCATTGGGGATCAGCAGAACCAGAATCCCTATCAAGACGAACAGGACAAGAAAAACGTTCTTGGCGGCACCCATTGAGACGCCGGCCAACCAATCGAAATTAAGAACATATCTTAAAGCGTTTAATATAGCTTTTAACATTCTACTTAAGCCCTAACTTGTGCCGTGTTTGGTTTTGGTTCCGCCAGCCGGTATACTAATCCGTACAACCGTTCATCCGGGTGCGGCCGGGTGAATAGGCTGACCACTATAGCGATAACCAGCCCGGCCAGGAACGACCACCAGGAAACATAAAGAAACGGATCTTCGATTTGAAACAGGTACCCTTTGAATATATAAAGCAAAGCGGAAACTGTAATTCCTCCCAGCAGGCCGAACAGTCCGCCCCATTGTGTAGTGCCGCGCCAGAAAATACCCAGCATGAGAACCGAGAAGACGGGCCCCTGGAAGAATGATAAGAAGGTCTGTATAGCGACATATATCCCGGCGAAGTATTGACTTACCGGCGATGTAATCACGCCGAAAATTAATAGTACGATAGTTGCCATTCGTCCCACTATCAAGTAGTGCCGGTCGGGGGCATCCTTTCTTATATATTTTTCGTAAATATCTTTCGTCCACAACGTCGCGGTCGAATTCAGCATCGAATCGATGCTGGACATCAAACCCGCCAGAAGGGCGGCAAACATCAATCCCATCAATCCCCAGCCGGCGGGGAGCAATTCTTTGACGAGCAAAGGAAAAGCGTTGTCGCCGTCTTTCAGGTCGGGATACAAAACAATCGCAATCAGGCCAGGGAATAATACCAGCACGGGGATAAACATTTTCAGAAACGCCCCCAAAACCATGCTGGCCTTGGCGTCCCATTCGCTTTTGGCTGCCAGGCACCGCTGGACGATCGCCTGGTTGCCTATCATGTAAGCATTGGCCATTACGAAGGTCAGGCCGAAAAGAATCCCCGTCCAGGGGAAAGGAGTTTTAGTGTCCGCCGGCTGGATTAATCGAAAATAATCGCTGAATGAATGTCCCTGGGTGGTGATTTTATCGACCAGGCCGTCCCAGCCTCCGACACGGTAAAGTCCCAGGACGACAATGAGGGCTCCGCCTGCAAACATTACGACCAATTGTATCACGTCGGTCAGGACTACGGCAGCCAGCCCGCCGAAGAAGGTATAAACTCCGACTACGGAGGCTGTGATGATGATCGACTGCCAGAAGGGCCAGCCCATAAGCGTGTTCAGTAATTTTGCACTGGCCCAGAAGACGACCCCAAGATTGAAGGCGAAGAAAATAATCCAGGTTGCCGAGGCTATCGTGCGGACGTAATCGTTGTAGCGCCTGCCCAGATATTCCGGGATCGTATAGAGTCCCGCCTTCCAGAAATATGGAATAAAAATGAACGCACCTAAAAGCATCGCCGGCACCGAGCCGATCCAGTCGAAATTGCCCACGGCAATCCCGTATCGATATGCCTGGCCCGAGACTCCGACGAAATCCTGCGCCCCGATGTCCGAGACGACAATCGACATGCCAATAGCCCAGAAGGGCAGGGACTTGCCGGCGAGAAAATAATCCTCGGAGGAGTGAACGTAACGTTTGAAATAGAACCCGAGCAGCATGATGCCGATCAGGTACGCGATAACCACAACATAATCGAGCCCACCTAACACGAATCAGATCTCCTTACTTGATTTTATTTAGATATCTGCCCAGCCAATAGGGCAGAAGGTATATGTCGCCGCTATACTCACGATTTCCGCCGCTGCCGCCGTCCAGGCGGAAGCCGTTGCCGTTGTACTTGCTCATGGGCCGTTCGTCGGGCGGCAGGACCTCGCGGGTAGTCTGGTTACGAAAATTAGGCTCCAGCAGCTCTATGTCTTTACGGTGACTGTTTTGAACGGACCAACCGATCATATCCAAAGGAAACTCTTTCAGGCTCCAAACGGTTTGGTCCAGATCAAATTCTGCCGCTCCTGTCATGGCATAAATGAGGTTCCATAGCGGATTCTTTTCCGGCCGCTCGATTTCCCAGTGGCCCTTGATTGTCTGCCGGTATTTTTCACGCAGTTCGTCATTGAAGGCATATTTGTACAAATTCCAGTAAGACAGAAACGCCAGCTCATCGTCGGAATGATTCCATTCGGTAGTCAGATCAATGCCGGGGACCATGCCTATTTTGGAGATGGGGATCATGATGTTATCCAGGTAGCCGTGCTTTTCGAACAGCTCGAAAGCTTTGTCTTTGTAGATTTCCTTGCCGGTGAAGTGATATGCCGTCTGCAGAAAACCGATGATTTCGACAGAGTTGAGCCTGCGGTCGCCCACCTGCCTGGGAAACTTGTTTACGTAATCCGGATTCCACTTGCCCCAGAGCGTCGGCTTGCCGTCGTAGTCGATAAGATACCAGTCATTTCGAACGATGTGGGCCATGATATCGTCGATCAGGGTAATCGCCTGGTCTCGCCATTCTTTGTCCGGAACGACCTCGATAAAGATGCTGTACACGAAGATGTGCCCGACGATTTCATCGCTGCTGGTTGTCGCTTTCCATGTCCAGTTCGGGTCCTCAGCGGGCTGCCAGCGTGACTTATCCGACAAATGGTAGCCCGCGCGTTCGAACGACCGGGAAGGAAAACCTTCAATGTGATTGATATGCGACAAACGTTCCATCGCATCGAACGACTCGTAGCAATTCTTCAGGACATCGTCCGACCCAGTGACGGCGTAACGGAAAAGCTCGCCAGCCAGGTACATGCTGGTCCATAAGCCGTCATTGTCGCTGTCGACAAGCGTTCCCGACGAAAAATCACCTGGTTTGCTCATGGAAAGTGCGCAGTTCAAACCATGCCGTATATGGCGTTTTCGCGTAAGCTTATCGAAGTGCTCCGCTTTTTGCTCAAGAGTCATCGGCTCGAAGTGGATGATATTGAGCCCGCTCTCGCTGAGAATCAGCACAGAGTTATCAGGCCCTTCTGATATGTCAATGACGTTGTCGTCCACGATCCAGCGTTTCGAGGCGTAGTAGTTCATCCGGCCGTCACCGTCTAATGTAAAAGCTCCTCGGGGCGTCCCGAACCAGACCGATTCGCCGATTTGCCTGATGCAGCGTATATCGGTACACGGCAATTTCTTTTGCAGGTCCGAACGCGGCTTCAAGGAGTCCGCATCAAGTTCGATGTATCCGTCCTGAGTGCCAATGACGAGAACTGTATTGCTTTTTATTAATTCCATGCAATTCAAATTGTCGCCCTCGAAAACTGTAGCGGCCTTCTTACCGGGACTGAAACATTCGAGCCTGTCGTCGAACAACAGTAGAAAACGGCTGTGTGCCCGGTCGAACAAAATTTGTTTGGCCCCGACCCGAGCGGTTTGCCACTTGTCAACGCATTTGCCCTGGTTGAAATAAGCGAGAGAGCTTTTTCCCGCCAGCAGAAAATCAAAATTGCTTCCCGGCACAAACAATTCGGCGCCGGGCAATTTGTGGGGTATAAGCAGCCGGCCCGCCCAGGCGTTGCTTAGGACGGCCTTGTCGGTCAGGTAGATAAATTGACCGCGATATGTATCCATGCTCTTTACCTGCATATCCGCCAGCGGCCTGTAATTTCGGTCCGGCACGAGCCACCCATTATGAACCTGCAGGAGCCCCTTGTTCGATAAGGCCAGGACGCGGCCGTTTCTATCGGAGCGCACGGCCGACAATTTTGTGACGGCCAGCTTTTCGGAAAGCGGGATTTTCTCCGAGAAATCCTGAACAAAGGGACGGTCCTCATAGAAGTGCCGAACATTGTTTGAATAAGCAGTGGGAGCGGTAATTAATAAACCGCAGATTACAGCGCAGAAAATCCTTATTTTCATGTTATCCTAACTATCTAATTCGATTGTTATATTCATCCTGGGGAACGGGAGTAAGCATGTTATTCCAATAAGCCATGAAGAACATTGTAGTGATCGCAAGCGAGCATTCAAGAGAAATCCCCGTATTCGTTCAGCGTACAGCGTTCATCATTCTGCAGCACGCAGCACGCAGCACGAATAAGACAAAAGGGGCCTATACCGCATTGAACGGTACAGGCCCCTGATTGATTATTCGTTCAGCGTACAGCGTTCTCATCGTTCTGCAGCACGCGGAACGCAGCACGCAGTACCTTTATGGAGCAGTACTCGGCTGATACAACCGGATGTCATCGAAGTACATCTTGCCCGAACCGCCGGGCGTGGCTATATTGCCCTGGGTACCAAGACCAATCGCTATCCTGTCAACGTTAGTCAGAACAATGCCCTGGTCGGCAAAAGCCTGGAGCGGAATGACCCACTCCGTCCAGGTGTCTATCGTTGCTGCGGACGGATCATCGTGGACCACTACCGCAGGTGCGCCTGCGCTGTTGGCTATAGCCACATACAGTGGCTCGGCGGCGTTGCTCTCGATACCGATATCCTGGTTAGCCCACTGCGGCCCCACTGTGCCGGTAATCTGCACGCCGGAGAATTTAGCTTCACATGTTGCACCGGCGTTGTGGCTGGTCAGGGCTAAACCTACATAGACATTCGAAGCCATTGAGATGCTCTGCGGATTCCATGACATCGACTGCCATGTGGATCCGTTACTGGAATAGTAGCCTCTGAAATTGCCCCCGACGTCACGCTCCAGTTTCACCCAGTATGGCGCAACGATTGCCATTTGCTCGGCTGTCGCCACACCACTGTCGCTGGTGGCAGCCGCATCTGTGTCCGTTCGGGCCTGGAACCTGCATCCGTTTGTCGCAGTGCCGTCGGCGTTGGTGGGCGTAATGTAAACCGCGGCGAATTTCGAGCCGGCATCGGGCGTCTCGCGGATCATCACGCCGGCCTTGGCCCAGTTGTCGGTCTGCTCGACGCTCTCGATCCTTGCTACAATCGAGCCGGCGCCGGAGAGTATTTTCGAAGCAAAGTGGAATTCATCCGCCGTGTTCCAGATATCCGCGCCGGAGGCGGTCATCGTATAAGTGCCGGCCGGGCTCTCGACGAAGCTGCCGACGGATGCCGGGTTGCCTCTGAACCACAGCGATAATTCCGTGACGCCTTCTTCTGTCCAGTCCCGCTGGTCTGTCAACGTATGCTCTACCTCTGAATACATCGCGTAGCCCTGCTTGTTGTTGTCGTAGTTAAGCGACATAGACTGACCGCCTCCGTGTACGATAGTCTCCTCGGTATAAGAAGGGGTGGTTTCATCGCCTACGGCAGCACCGGTTCCGTTACCGGCGAAGTAAGGATCGACGCCGGGCGCGCCATAGCCAAGCCCATCGTGCCACGCGTACCATATCTGATTCTCGCCGGCATCATAGTTTTCAAAATTGTCTATCCCGATGAAATCGGTAACAGTAAAGCTCCATACTTTGCCCTTGCTGATCGTCTCGTTGATATTGTACTCATCGATGCGCCAGTAGT
>DAOVMB010000503.1 GCA_030630905.1 Sedimentisphaerales bacterium | reverse complement strand
GGATGGCTGCTACGTTTTCCTTTAGCGTCGGGTGCCCGGTGCCCTTTTCGTGATTAGCGTCCCTGGTCGCCACAAAGGTTTTGACTTTCCAGTCCACCTGATTTGTCCAGGATGCGACTCGTCCGTCAACCACTTTGACACCTCGATCCGCGTCGAGGTCCAAAATAAGCCCCTCTCTCACAACTTCAGTCTTTACATTTGGACGTGATTCCGCCCTAACCACGGCGGTATCCACCAACGCCATCATGAAGACGGCCAACAGAACGGTATGGCATTTCGTTATCATTGTCTCCTGGTTCCTTTGCAAGTATAGATACATCCGTGAAAATTTATCAAACGTAGTTTGTTCATCCAATATTATACACTGGAAGTGTCTGGCCGAGAAGAAAGAAACCGTATCCAATATCACCGATATAATTCTTCGCCCGACGTCGTATTCGCAAATATAGCAGGCGGCGGGATAAAGAGAGAAAGGATGCGTAAATTTTATTTGGCCGGTTTGGAGCCGAAAAGGTTTAGTGTTTGTTCGATTAGAGGCAGGGTTTTGGTCGTCACCTTGGGGTCGTAGAGGTCACCGGTGACATCCATTCGGACTACGGCCTGGCCGAGACCTTCGGTTAAGGATTGCAGGATCGACGGATCGTCAGTTGCAAGACGTTTGCCCCTCGCGGTAAGTGCAAGCTCAACGCTGCGGGTTTTCAGGTCCATCCATCCTGAGCCGAAAAAGGCGAGGCTCTGGCCGGAAAGATCGAGCTTCTGTACGAAAAGTTCGTCCTGCTTAATGTAAGAATCGACATACATCCGGTCGAAAGCGTAGTCTTCCGGCCCCGATAATTGTAGTACCTGCAGAATCTTGGCCAGCGGCGAAAGCTTGCCCACCTGCATGTCGCTGATTTCGAGTTTGCATGTGCCGATACGTGAAGTATTGTCGCCGAGTCTGGCATTGAGGTTTAATGAGCCGTTCATTTTGCCGCTCGTATGACCCTGTTCGGAACCTTGGCCTGAATCTGTATCTGCGAGAAATTGTTTTAAGTCAATGTTGTCAAAACCTGTTTGCAGAATGTACTCACCGAGCTGCTCGGCGGGCTGATTGAATTCGAATTTTCCCTTCAGCTTTCCGCCGTAGCAATCGGCAATTAAATCTTCGGTGGACCAATGGCGTGAGTCGGGATCAAAAATTATGCCGGCTTTAAGATTGGTGAAGGATCTGCCCATGATTTTCAGCGTGCCGCCGTTAAAAGCGCCCTGGAAGCTGCTGAAGCCTTCGCTGGTTTTGTACGTGCCTTTCGTTCTTAAAGTCGCGTTCAATTCGGTGCTGATCCCGGATGTTTTGAAACGACTATTGTTAAAAATTACAGCGCCGTCAAAATCAATGGTTTTTTGGCCGTCATCCGTATGGGAAAGGCGAATATTCTCAAAATTCAGATCGAAAAGCCCGGAAGGCGAGAGCTTGTCGTACAAGGGCTTAACACGCGGTGGCAGGACCAGATCGAGTTGATTGTCTAACGAAATGTCTTTAGCCGATAGATGCAGGATAATGTCACTGAAGGTGTCGCCGGCCAGAATTGCCTGGCCGTTTAATTTTATGGTCGCGTTGTCCGCCGTCGCAGGGACATTATCCGCTATGGTTGCGGCAATGTCCTTTAGCTCGATCCTGTTATCCTTCATTGTTAATGTGCCTGTTATATCTTTCAGCGGGAAGGGAAACTTCGGAATAGTGACGCTGTTTCTCAGACACTCTAGAGTTATGCTGTAGTCAGGAGGTTCTGTGAGGCTCACTTTGTTTAAATCGGCGCTGAGATTGACACTCCCCTCCGGTTTTAATTCTGAGACGATTTTCTTCAGCGAGCCGGGCAGCAGGTTAAGCAGATCGTCGTTTAACAGAGTCTGTTCAAGCTTTAGTGCCAGTTGATACAGGGGCTGCCGGTATTCCTGATCCAGATGGATTTGACCGGTCAGAGAAATCAAATCGCTGCCATATCGTCCGGCGAATTCTTTGACATTTATCAGGTATTTTGTGAATATGGCCTTTGCTGTTATATCCGAGACAGGCAACGGAAACTGTTCGAACTTCAATGAAGTGTTCTTGAAAGACAAACCGGCAGTAACGCTTGGAGGCCCGGAATCTTGTGACGATACTTTTATCAGGCCGTCAGCTAAGCCGGCGGGACAAAATTGCTGGTACAAGTTCCTCTGTTTCTCTGTTAATGCCGTCTCAAGTTTTGCATCCAGCGGGACATTATTTACCTTGATTAAAAAATCATACATGGCCGGCTGGTCGGCGCCGCGAGTTTCTATTTCGCCGTTCAGGATAATCTTGCGCTGACTTACCTGCGAAGTGACTTCCGAAAAGATTACTTTATTTCTATTGAACAAAAGCCTGCCGGTAAGATTTTGTAATTGATAAGGAAAATGCCGGTATACGGCGTTGGCACCGTGCAGTTCAACTGCCAGTTTCATCTCCTTGTCCGCTTGCGTCTGCCGATTTAACTGGAAATCTATTGCCGCGGGTCCGGTAGGAGAGAAAGCAGACCAGAATTCTTTCTGCTTTGCCTTCAGTGCGTTATACAAGTCATTGTCCAGAGGCATGTTGTCGCTCGTGACCCGGATTCCGTACTTCAGGTTTGGTCCGAAGTCACTGCACGAGCCGTTAATGAAAAGCCGGGTGTCGCCGTGTTTGCCGCTCAGGTTGTTAAGTGTCACGCTGTTTTTGGTAAAATCAAT
>DAOVMB010000295.1 GCA_030630905.1 Sedimentisphaerales bacterium | reverse complement strand
GTATCGATTATTTTTGAAGGGAGATTGTTATGCCAAGGCGAAGAATAATCTTTGTTTCGGTCGTATGCCTCTTTTTAACGTGCTTTTCGATGCAAACACTGTCCCAGACTGCTCATGCAAATCAAACAGCAACAAGTCAAGTTACTGAAAGTTCACGATTTAACAAGAAGACTGTAGAGAATCTCAACGTGCGTTGGCGTTCGATTGAATATAAAAAGACGTTGTACAATCCCGCGCTTACATCGAACAAGCAAGGCCGGCCAAAGTCGGAAAGTCTTTCACTTTCGTTTGAAATTGAGAGGCCCGATTCCGGACTAATTCTGAGTGTGTGCCACGATGCTGTAATCGAAGAGATTATAGATAGCCGGGGCAGTAATATCTATATCGATCCTTTGTCGTCACGATCAAGTTTCATGTACGTGCATATTCCGCGCTTTAACGGAGGTTTCATGCCTACAGAAAGATCCGGCAGGCCGGAACGCAAAATTTTACGTGTGGGACTTGATGCCGGACTGCGCGAACGGATAAGCGGAGAAATCGCGCTCAAAGGCCATTTCTATGCACTTACCGCCGATTCGCTTGAGTATGTAGAGTTGCCATTCGAGACGAACGACAAGTGGGTGCGTCTGACACCAGATGTGGAAATCAGGGTGCGCCAGGCGCGGAATGAAGCATCAATGTACCGATTTGACATCGAGCAGAGGCCGGAAATAGTACCTCATCTGGCTGGTGTACGAATCGGGGATTACTTGCCGAACCGGCTTGTAGTAGACCGGCAATTCATCGCACAAATAAGCGCTGCTGGTGCTGGCGGCGGGCATTCAACCGGTCGCATTGGAGGAAAGGGCTCCGGAATAGGTATGGCTCAGAAAATTCGCTTTATTATAGCGGTCAATCCGGCTCATCAGGCAATTCCGTTTGAACTTGGACAAATCCCTCTGTCGTCTCTTAATGAGCCGGCGCCGTCCCAGATTCGTGGTTCGAATCAGCCGAAACTAGCGCCTATCAGGCGGCAGATGCAAAATATAACCCGGAGAGGAACCAGAAACACAGTTCAAAGGATGCCCGAGCAGGTCAGAGCACAGTTCACTGAGAAGATTGCCAAATGCTTCGAGGTATATTGGAGTTCGGTCACCTATAGAAAGACTCTTTATAATCCGGCGATTTCCGGAAAAAGCCGGGATCGAAGGGTGTCGGAGAAATTATCAGTTCACTGCGAGGCCAAGATACTCTATCCCAAGCTGATTGTTGGCACGTGTGACATACCCGTTATTGAACAGATAACGGATGGCAAGGGCAGGGATACCGATATCAGTATAACACAATCTCGCTCAAATCGCATGTACTATCATACCCTGGAATATAGACCGAGTCTTATTCCAACTTTACCATCAAGTCTGATCTATTGGGAGGGCAGGGCACGGTTAGCCCTGAGACTGCCGCTTCGGGCACGTCATCTGCCGAAGCGCACCTCGGTATTACAACCCGTTCGCATGGGAATAAAGCTTGATCCTGGACTACTTCAACAGGATACAGGAGAAATCGGTAGTATCAAAGGCTATTTCCATGCGCTCATCGCTGAATCCTCGAAGCATGTTGAGGTGCCGTTCAAACCTGACAACAAATGGGTGCGGCTGACGTCCGATGTAGAGATTCAAGTACGTAAAGCCTGGCACACGGGCACAATGGCCCGCTATGACATCAGGCAGCGAGGGCGGACTAGAGCCGGTGCGCATGACCTGTACGTCGGTGATAGTCTGCCGGACGGAATCGTGCTGGAACGGCAATTCATCGGTAAAAGCAGCCGGCCGAAACCGCCGGTTAAATTCAGCCGTTCTCTACCAGGCTCCATAGGAGGATACGGAAGTCATGACACGGGTCAGCGGATTGAGAAAATTGACTACCTGATTGCAGTCGGTCCGACCCATTATAAAATCCCGTTTGAAATCGAGCATATTCCACTGCCAGAACTTTGATTTTCAGAAAACTAAGATCAATATCTTAGAGCGTGTGTGAAAAGCGCATGATGTCATTCTGAACGTAGCGCAGCGAAGTGAAGAATCTACACGCCGCAAGACCATAACCAACCGGTGCGTCGCTATAAAACCGACAACATTGAGATCCTTCGCTGCGCTCAGGATGACAAAAGTGAGAAGTAAAAGTTCTCACACACGCTATTAGTGTAATTTGATAATTGCGGCTCGAACCATGAGTCACGAATCAATGCCGGGTTTGTTTGCCCCGGTATGTTTTATGCGCTGATGCTCTTCGAAGCGGCACTTTTTATTTCTGTCGTTTTATTTTGACGCCGGCGCTGATTTGGATTATTGTATGACCTCAAATTAGAAGCCGTGATATATCAAGATTATTATGAGTACCCAAGTGCCTCGTCTTCGCTCGGCATGAAGAAGGTCTTCACCCTGAGCGGAGTCGAAGGGTTGGCTCAATTTGGAAGTTTTAATTTGGCTCAGTTGAAAAAACAACTCGGTTCCCTTGAAGTTTTCGCCGTAGCCGCCGGGGCGATGATTAGTTCAGGCTTGTTTGTTCTGCCCGCCATCGCCTATGCAAAGGCGGGGCCCGCCGTGATATTATCTTATCTTTTTGCATCGCTCTTGATCATTCCCAGCCTTCTGAGCAAGGCCGAATTAGCCACGGCGATGCCGCGAGCCGGTGGAACGTATTTCTATGTCGAACGAAGTCTGGGCCCGATCTGGGGGCTGTTTGGCGGATTGGCAAATTGGTTTTCAGTCGCCCTGAAGAGCGCTTTTGCGGTTGTCGGCATGGCGGTGCTGATCGAGGTAATATTGCAAGAGGTCTTTGGTACTCAGCTCAGCCAGTGGCACCTGAAAACCGCCGCCGTTGTGTGCTGTCTCGTTTTTACCACAATGAATATTGTCAGCGTCAAACACACAAGCCGGTTTCAGGTCTGGCTTGTGGGAATACTGCTGGTGCTGCTTGCATTTTTTGTGACTTTCGGCGCAGGAAAGGTTGAAGCTGTCCGATTTAAAGGATTTTTCGACAAGGGCTGGTTCGATGTTTTTGCTACAGCGGGACTGGTTTTTGTGAGTTTTGGCGGGCTGACAAAAGTCGCCAGCATCGCGGAAGAGGTAAAGAATCCCGGCCGGAATCTGCCGTTGGGGATGCTTTTGGCCTGGGCTGTCGTTGCCTTGTTTTACATCGCCGTTATTACTGTGACGATAGGCCTTGTAGACGGCCCGGAACTGACAGGCAGTCTGATGCCGATTTCCCTGGCGGCCGGCAAGTTCCTGGGATCCGCAGGCTTTGCCATTCTCGGTTTGGCCGCAGTCGCCGCCTTTGTCACAACGGCCAACGGTGGAATCCTGGCGGCCTCCCGCTGTCCGATGGCGATGAGTCGGGACCAGCTATTACCGCCGGTATTGGCCCGCGTCAACGAGCGATTCACTACACCGCACACAAGTATCCTTCTTACCGGCGGATTTATGATCGCCGCCATTATATTTCTTGACATTGTAGTGCTGGTTAAAACCGCCTCGACCTTAATGATCATCCTTTTCATTCTCGTCAATGCCAGCGTGATCATAATGCGAGAGAGCAGGATACAAAGCTACCGGCCGAAGTTCAAATCGCCGCTGTATCCCTATATTCATATCTTCGCGATCATCGCTTACGGTGCTTTGATCATTGATATGGGATGGGTGCCGTTATCGATCACGGCTGGTTTTATCGGCTTGAGCGCAGCCTGGTTCTGGCTGTATGTTAACAAGCGGGTCACGAGGGCCTCAGCGGTAATGCACGTGGTCGAGCGCGTGACCGACAGAGAACTCAAATCGGTAACTCTCGAAAACGAGCTTCGCGATATTTTGTTGGAACGGGATAATGTTATCGAGGATAGATTCGACAAGCTCATCCGGGAATGCCAAATCGTGGATATCGAAGGCAAAATCAGCGCCGAAGACATCTTCCGCAAACTCTCGGCGATTCTGGCCGGGAAATTAGGGACCGATGAATACGTTCTTTTCGAGAAATTCCTCCATCGCGAAGCGGAGGGCGGCACTGTCGTACAGCCGGGCTTTGCCATCCCGCACATCGTGGTCGAGGGGGAACATAAATTCGAAGTCTTGCTCATCCGCGCCCGTGACGGCATCAACTTCCCGCACGCTCCCGATCTTGTTAAAATCATGTTCATCCTGGCCGGTAGCAAGGACGAGAGAAATTATCACCTAAGAGCCTTGATGGCGATAGCTCAGGTCTCCCAGGAGAAAGACTTCGAGAAGCGATGGCTCGCGGCAAGAAACACCGAGGCGATAAGAAACTTAATCCTGCTCTCAACGCGAAAAAGGGATACTGCTTCCTGAATCGTCCCGTCATCGGAGAAAATTCCTGTTTACATCCACCCTCTTTCATGTAATAATCATTCTCAATGATAACTGCCGGTAGAATCACCCGGTTTTTTTTTGGACTTTAT
>DAOVMB010000148.1 GCA_030630905.1 Sedimentisphaerales bacterium | reverse complement strand
CCTGGTTTCCTTTGGAATGGATTACAAGATATGGCATTAGAGCAAAGAGATTTGAGCAGTATGTTAGAGACGGCTATCGTGGCGGCACGCCTGGCCGGCCAGCACGCGATGGAAGAGATTAATTATATCAAGGTTTCGATAAAAAACTCCACCGAGCTGGTGACACAGGCCGATGCGCAATGCCAGAAGATTATCATCGACCGAATTAAAGAGAACTATCCCGATCACGGCTTTATCGCCGAGGAAGGCGATGAAGGCAAACTATTCAAGCAGCCGCCGCGAGGTCAGGATCAGCTTTGGTGGGTGATAGACCCGATCGACGGGACGAATAATTTCGCACACCGTATGCTTTTCTTTACCGTGAGTATCGGGGTAATGTATGAAGGTGAGCCGATTGTCGGCGTGATTTTCGAGCCTGCTACGGACTCGATGTTCACCGCCGTCAAGGATCGCGAAGCACAGTTGAACGGCAGACGAATCACCGCAAGCGAAGAGGCCATCAACGAATTTGCCAGTGTGGGTCTGGAAAGTCATTTCGATGACGGCGCGCCGAGCTGGGCCTGCGAACTTATGCGGCAGACAAGATTTCGGAATTTAGGCTCCACCGCCCTGCAGTTGGCATACGTGGCAAAGGGCAGCATGGTCGCAACTATCGCCAATACTCCGAAGCTGTGGGACATAGCCGGCGGGGCGGCAATCGCCGAGGCTGCAGGAGCCTTTTTCACTAATTGGCAGGGGCAGAAAATCTTTCCCGTAGATCTGGACAGCTACGATGGGTATAAATTCCAGATCATCACTGCCAACAAAATAGTCCACCCCGAAATCGTCGAACGGCTAAAACATTGACAATTTACCTTGGATCCGGCACGGGGTGCAGGGCGAGGATTCTCACTTTGCCGCCGGGGGATGTCACCTGGCTTCTGTCGAGTATGGCCAGGGCTCTTTTTTGCGGGCCGTCGGCGCCGATACGAACGAGGAGATAGGCGGTAAAGACATCGCTTCGCACGGTAACAATATTGCTGATTCGTGAGAAAATCACGTCCCGTTCCTCGAAATCGTCGCGGGCCGTGTCCTCTGTAAGGTCAGGCCCTCTTGGTGTATCCGAGAACAAATTGTCCAATCCATCGGCACCGAGCATTCGCATCTCGGGAACCTGTAAAAGCTCGCCGATGTTTTCAAAAGCTCCTGCTACTGTATCTCTATACGCCACTATTGCCTGGGCGATTGCAGGCTGCATCCACGGCAATTTTGCAACAACGAACCAAGGTGCGGTATTGATATTTATCCGGCCTTTTATTCTCGTTTCTTGCGCTAGGTGGCCATGCTCTACCGGATCAATGACGGTCAAATATTGAAAAATATTCGCAAAGACGAGATTCTGCAAATTAAGCCGGATAAGGTCTTCGGCAGGCTCCGGCTCAAGCTTTACACCAATCATATCATCAGGATCGGTGCTCGGTCCGACGATAAACGCCCTTGCTATATCGCCCACCGTTACAAAACGGGCCGTAGCATTTGCAAAATTGTAAAAATTGTAGTTCTTTCGCGCCCCGCTTAACCCGTTAGCCCCACCCAGCGTATTGCTCGCAGGCACAACATTCTGATACACCACATTCCAATCATTGTCTGCCCGGGCGTAATACTGCGGGGCATCCTTAAAATCATCCCAGTCAAACCATTCATCCTGGGTCTGCTGTTTATCAAGATAAATATCGCCGGCTGGTGTCCTCCTGATAAGATAAACGTCATAACTCTCTCTTAACACATATTCGGGTGGATCCGAACCCTGCACGGACTCATATGTGGCCAGTACAAAATTGGTGTCTTCTCTGCCGCCGCCGCTCGACATCATACCCGAGACACCAAAGGTTCTCGATGCAGCCGCGCCGTTGGTAATTACAAATCGTCTGCCGTCCGCTATAACGTTACCGGTCAGGTTGATAGTGCCAACCGTACCATTTGGATCGCGAACCTCCAGCCTGAAATCACCCAGCGGAATATCTGCATCGAACGGATTATAAAGCTCAATCGCAAAATGATTATTTGCCGAAACATCCGCAGAAGTCCCGCTGATCCTGAACGCCAACTCACTTATGAATGGCTGGGCCTCAAAACCGTAATATGTCGTCGAACCGACCGGCAAGATACTGACCTGTGCATCGGCATCACGAAGGTCAACGATATTAACCGCCAGTTGAGCAGCTAATTGTACAGCGCCAACAGTATTAGGATCGTTACCCAGAAGCCCTTCTATTATCGCGGTGTACAGTTCATTCACATCAGCGGTATTGACATTAACCATTTTTACGCCGTTCGGATCAATAATCCTGTCCATATTGTAGGTAGTGGTAATATGTCGATATGCATAATTCGGATCAATACCATCATTATCGCTGATCCTTTTGAACCATGCGTCCAGCGGTCCTCCCCCTGATATAATGGGGGTAGACAACGTGTTGAGCCTGAAGTTCCCTCCCCATTGTTCCAGGCGAGTGTCAATATCGCTATGGTTCAACAGGAATCTGTAACGAAGCTCAAGCTCATCGGAAATATCAAAAGGCGTGTAAGGCCTGTTTGGCTCGCCGTAACTCCAAATGACATTCTTCGCATATTCGGCCAAATTAAACGGATCAAGACCATAACCGGGATTTGCTCTTGCCGTGAGCAAGTCTATCTCATCCGCCGGATTAGGAAGGTCACAAGGGTCACCCGGTCGTTCGGCCAGGGCCAGAAGATCTATCTGCATTTGACTTGAGCCGCCGATGTCGAATACGGTAGAATTAGGGTCGGTCGGATCGAACTTATAAGCCGTATTGGCATTTAACATTGCCCCGTTATCAATAATTCTGATGGCGGCATAAATAGGTTTGCCTTTCCCGCTGCTCATTTCCGGTATAATCACCCATCGAGAATCGGCTACGCCGTCGCCATCAGCATCGGCAACGACTCCTTCACTCATAATGCCGGCATCCTGATAGTCCGGAACGACCTCAGCCTGTAGTACCAGGTTCGGATCTAATTTAGCATAGAGATCGCTTATCTGCCGCCATTTATAAAGAGTCCCATCTCTGTACGGCTCAAGGCTCGCCAGCCAGATGTCATTGACATTTGGATAGTCGTAGTATTCCTGGCCTCTAACCCCGGGGACATCCAAAGTCAGTTCACGTGATATCTTCGCGACGACTGTTTCAACCGCCAGGTTCAGTTCTTTATTCTCCGATATGGCCGACGTTGCCATCTTGTCCACGCGGGAAACCATAACAAAGAGCACGCCAATAATAGCTAACAGGCTGGTCAGGACTACTGCCAGGATTAGAGCGGAACCAACCGGAAACGCTTTTCTCGACAATTTTTTATCCGCTGTTTCCATTTTCAGCATTTTAATTGCCCAAATAAACAATGTGGGTGAAAGTTCTACCTTCCTTTATAATCCCCTTGGAATCGAATAGCGTAAACGTAAACTTCAGCGCCCGTCCAAGACCCGGAATCATATCAAAATGCGCCTCATCGATTTGGTTTTCCGGATAATCAATGTTATTAATCCGGACACCTCCGTTGGGAGGATAAGGATACAGGACTCCCGGAATCTCTTCGGAATGAAGCTCAATCCCATTCTGAGCCGGGATGAAGTCCGTATCTAACAGGGCCCCATCGCCATCCGGGTCCACTTCCGGCACCCATCGCTGCAGCGCATCATTCCAGCCCTGAATCTTAAATTCGCCCACACCTTCACATAAAAGCATGTGAATTGAATTCGGGTCAGCCGGATTGATCTCAGCGCCTCTGACCTGTTCGTTGATGTTGCTCTGTCCCACCCTGACATCGCAAATCACCGAAAGCATATTCGCCTTGTTTACCAAGGGAATCATTTTCCATTCATCCAGTGACATCTTCTCGTACTCATATCGGTTGTTCCACTGATACAACTGCTGATCACTGACGTTGTTTGGATCCAAAAAAACAGCAAGTGCCGGATCGGCCGTCAATATATGCTGGCTTCGAACAAGCATTCGCTCGGCCCTGGCCTGACCCTGGGCAATAACGCCGTCTCGTCTTGCAAGTATATACGTCACCCTGGCAACGTTACCGCGGACCATCGGGTTAACTCGATACGAGTGAAAATCACCGTCGGCGAAAAACATAATCCGATCGAATCTCTCATATCCGTCAAGGTCGTTATCCTCATAACCTGCGGCAGGCACGGGCCTAGCGGCCCATATCACAAAAATTTCTCCATCCTTGCGAAGACCTTTGAAATCGGCGTTGAACTGGTTGGTAATGGCTCGCAGTTTCTGCATAATTTCAGCGTTCGCGATTGCAGTACGGTAAGCATCGATGCTGACTCTGAAAATTACACTCGCAAAAGACAGAACTATGGCTAAAATCCCAATAGCGACAAGAAGCTCGATTAACGTAAAAGCCTTATTAGTTCGTAGTTTATTGTTCATTGTTTATCGATTGATAGATATCTTCGAACCGCTCAAAAGCGTTAATGTATCTATAAAACTCCATCGCTAAAATCTGATTACTTTTTGATAAATCCCTATGCAGGGATATCTGCCGCCGCCGATCGGAGGTGGAATCACCCACACTGAATCACCGCCCTGCCAAAGCTTGTCTTGGGCAAGAGTGATCTGCTCAGGATGGGCCGGATCTGCACCTCGTTCTACAACTCGATAAATATTCCCTGTCCCGTTTTCAATTATCGTATAACCGTCATTAATACATTGTATATCGCCGGTGATAGTAAGTATTCTATTACCAATAGCTCCGGAGATACCAACCTGAACCGGAACAGGCCGGACCAGGCCGCCCGGATACATAGTGCTGCTGCCCACTTTCCTGCTGATAAATATTGTCACCTGCACAAGCCGGTTATCCGGATCAGAATAAACGGGCCTGCATAAGGCAGACCAGTAATAATGCTTCTCGGCGGATGTCCTTGTTGAGGGATATGCAAATTCAACGTCGGGGATAAGACTTACAGATTCGAAACGTGTTTGCCGGCTTGCCGCTAAATTAGGATCCGTCAAATCGATGCCGTATATTCTAACCTTTGCAAATGCCTCGTCGGCAACTACCGCGGCAATGGTTCGCTCGGTGGAAATCGTCGAAAAATGAATACCCGTGAGAAACGTGCCGCTTATAAAAATCATCCCAACGGCCAGCGTGCCGACAGCCAGCAAAACCTCGGTAAGAGAAAAACCTCTATGTTGACGTCTATTTCTCATAAACTTTTCAATCCTGTGAAATCATTGTCCCCGTGTAAGAATTTATATAAATCCTGTCCGGAACCGTCTGGTGCAAATAACCCGACCATGCTACGCCCCTTTTAAGGGCCTGCTCGAAATTATCCTTTTCATATATAATAATGAAGCTGTTTCGGCTCAATTCCGCCCCCAAACCCATTGCAGGATAGTCATCCTGGATAAACATACCCACGCCGTAATTATTTATATTCACAGGAGAATTAAAGATGTTATCCATCGAAAATTTGTCAGGATTTCCATTATCCGGCTGGTAAATTCCATCTCGATTTCTCACCCGGACATCGTGAATGACTAATTTGCCGGACGGCGAGAAAATGATCGAAAAAGTCATCGTATCCATGAGGACATTAACATTATTCATCTCAATATCATTATCAACAATGCCATCTCCCGGAGGAGTAAGCAGATCGGGATTATATACCATATCCACAACACTAACCGTTTCTGGCAGTTTGATCGGTTTGACGCCTTTGACAGCTCGAAAACCCGGTGCTAAGCCAGTTTTTCCAAAGTCGTGCACTATAAAGACCATGTATTGAATGCCTGCCGAATCCTGCTGGAAACGTACGCCGGCATAGTGCTGCTCTTTTGCGGCGATAGCACGAGCCGAAGCAAGAGCGGTGCTTATCAGGGTTTTTGCGCCGCTTTGGGTCTCGAACGAGTTCAGAAGTGCGCGTATAGCAGGCAATCCGAAACCGGCAAGCAGCGCTATGGTTGCGATAACAACCACCATCTCAGGCAATGTAAGACCGGATTGTTTTGACCTAGTTCTCATTTTTATCTGTTCGATATATCATCGGCATTGTCGAAGATTTTGTCCGGCCCGGCGGATACAAGCTCCGGGAAATTATCGCCGGGAGCGTACCTATAGTCCAACGGTGTTCCCCACGGGTCGTATATCTCAGGTACCGGTGGTACAGTCCCCGTATCGAAATCGTGCTTTATTAACGAATCGCTGACTTTTTCCAATATCTTCCGAGAACCCGGTATCGAGTAAAGCTCACTATACAGATCTTCCGAATGTTCGGAAACATTTACAAAATCCTTTAAGGGCTGTACGGGAAAAATGCCCTGAAATTCTTTATACTCCTCCAATGCACCTTCCAGCAGAGCGAAGGTGCTCTCGACGCCCTTCTCTTTGGCCTGAGTATCAATACGGCCGGCAATGCCGATGACCATTGTCGCCAGCAGCGCAATTACACCGACTACAATCAGCATCTCGACAAGGCTTAAGCCATGCTTGTATCTGCGAGTTTTCATAATTTTCGGCTCGCTTAATTAAAAGCCAACAT
>DAOVMB010000361.1 GCA_030630905.1 Sedimentisphaerales bacterium | reverse complement strand
CTTCTGGTGTCTCGGTATCTATCTGGCGATGGTTGTGTCCCATTTGCTGGGATGGTTCTACAATCGCTACGAGCGGCAGCTCAACTGGGACGTGTGATATTTCACGCGAAGATCAATCCCGCTGCCGGATTCTTACGCTGTTTGCATGGGCGTCGAGTCCTTCGATCTGGGCCAGGCGGACAATGTCGTCGGCACTGGCGGCCAGCATTTCCTGATCGTATTCAACAATGCTGATCGACTTGAGAAAATCATTGCTGGTCAGCGCGCTTGCAAACTTTGCCCGCATTCCGGTCGGCAACGTATGGCTTGGCCCTGCCCAATAATCTCCGACCGCCACGGGTGTGTAAGAGCCGATGAATATCGCGCCGGCGTTGTTTATCTTTTCGGCGATTTCCCTGCTCTGTTGGCCGCATTGAATCTCCAGGTGCTCAGATGCAAAATCGTCCGCCATTTCAATTGCCACGGCCATGTCTTCGAGAACGATAATAGCACTGAGCTTCTTCAGGGATTCTTTTGCCGCTTTGGCCCTCGGCAATTCTACCACTTGTTTCTGAAGCTCGCTGAGAATTGATTTCGCAAACGGTTCCGAATCGGTCAGGACGATCGCGCTGCTGTCGGCTGCGTGCTCGGTCTGGCTGAGCATGTCGGCGGCAATCCATGCCGGATTGGCCTGCTCGTTGGCGATTATCAAAACTTCGCTCGGTCCAGCGATAGAATCGATACCGACATAGTCGCCGGCAACGTTTTTCTTAGCTGCCTGAACCCACTTGTTGCCCGGCCCGACAATCTTGTCAACCTTGGCGATGGTCCCGGTCCCGGTTGCCAAAGCAGCCACCGCCTGGGCTCCGCCGATTCCATACACCTCGTCAATTCCCAATTCGCAGCAGACCGCCAGGATAACCGGGTGGATACTCCCCTCGTGCCTCGGCGGTGAGACTACGGCGATTTCCTCCACCCCGGCGACCTGGGCCGGTACGGCCGTCATAATGACTGTAGAAGGCAGGGGTGCCGAGGCTCCCGGAACGCAAACGCCGATTCGTTTAATAGGCGTGTATCGTATGCTGCGTGGCGCATTATCCGTATCGATGAGGATGTCTTTCTGATATGCCCGCACGTTCTCTACCGCCTCACGCAGGCAAAGCAAAATGTCCTGATCGATTTCCTGGTTGGCCCGGTCCAGTTCGTCCTGGCTCACTCGGAATTCATCCGGTTTCAGTTTTACTCCATCGAACTTTTCCGTATATTTCGCAACGGCTTTGTCACCATGTTCGCCAACGTTGCGAAGAATATCAATCACCTGTTGATTTTCCTCGCTTCCGTAGCCGGCAAAACGCGCCGCCCGCATCAACTTCGAGCGAAATTTTTTCAGGCTTTTCTCAAAATTGGCTCCGGACAAGGAAATGATAATTTGGTCGAGTTCGTGGGGCATACGTTTGTCCTTTACCTTCCGAAGTTGCCGTGACTGTAAGTTCTTATCGCCTTCTCCAGCAACAGATAGTTTTTACCTTTATATTTTGTCATAATCCCTGCTATTTTAAACCGTACCTTATCCGGCTCGGCAGCTTGTTTCAACTCGGTTAGCTCCAGCGCCGCACACGGCAGCAAATGTAAAGACAGCTTTTGAACATTCCGGCCAAGAGCGTCCGGCACGAACACAAGCCGGCCGTCATCCTGCTCGACCAAAAGCGCAGTCCTGTCCACGAAAACCGAATCGTAGCTTTGTGTATAACGTTGGGCATCCGGCGCCTCGTCTCCGCTCGGCATGAAGGGGCGCGTTTCCTTCTTTACCCTGAGCGGAGTCGAAGGGTTTTCTCGCCTGACTCTCAGCTTTTCTATAATCTCCTGAGGCATAGACAATACATCGTTCGGATCATCGACGGCAAGCTCCCGCCTGGGCTTCGGTTCGGGTACAGTATCGGTCGAACTGTCTTGTTTCTGAGGCGGTGTCTTCGCCTTGGCCAGGGGCAGAAAAAAATTTGGAAACATAAAGTTCCTGCCCCTGTACTTTGTCACCCTGCTGTTCCATAACCGGTAAACTGCGGCAGTACGCATTTTTTTATCAACCGTCATCTTTTCAAGCGCCGACGACGGCAGCAGTTCCAACCTTGTCCCGGCCTTGATAACGGCTCTGAAATCGTTCACATCCGAACTCAATTCGAAGAACCATACATCGTTACTGTCAGGGCCGATCAATTTACCATCCACTCTCGTCATGACAAAGCCGTCCCGCAACAGGGGCGTCTCACGAATTATCTCCGCGCCGAATCCAGGCGCCGCCGGAGCAACGCCAATAAAGAGCACCAAAATAAAAAGTAACAACGTCCTGCTCATATCAATAGTGTACGAGTCCTCATTAATCATTAATCATTTATCAATAATCATTTCAACGGTCTGCTTCGGCTCATCCGCCAGCTTCACGTATCTGCTGCTGTCGGCATCGTCAGTCGCGATAAGCTCGATAAGCGGCTTCCAGAATCCGCCCAAGAGTATAATCGGTTTATCCACCTTTAGAAAGCCCTTGTTTTTTAATTCCCAGACTTTTGCCAATTCCAGCAGGGTTCCCGTTCCGCCCGGCAGGACGATATACGCCTGCCCTAATTTCACGAGCGTTTCGAGCCGTTCATCGAGCGAGCCGGTAACAATTTCACGGGTAACATACTTGTTTGCTTTGCCGGACTTGAACGCCGAGCACGTAACGCCGATGATTTCATCGCCTGCCTCAGCAGCCCCTTTCGCCGCCGCCAGCATGGTCCCGCCGTATCCGCCGTTGGCAATGGTAAAACCCGCCTGAGCTAAGAGCCTGCCCATCTCCATAGCCAGCGTAAAGATCACATCGCCGGCCCCGGCCCTGCTCGTGCCGAAAATGGTGACGATTTTATCATCCATCAGTTTTCTTTCGCGTATAGTTCAGGAGTCCCACAGAGAGCAAAATTTCCCTGTCTCGGTCGGACAGATCGAGCTTTCCGATAAATTCAAGTGAGCCGTCCGCTTTGACGACCTTGACTGTATTGCTGTCCTTTATCGCTTCGAGCAAACCATCTATCTGAAGTTCGTCGCCGGGCTCGATTTCGTCGTAGTCAGCCGGATCGGAAAATTCGATTGGCACGATGCAGAAGTTAATCAAATTCGCCTTGTGAATTCGTTCGATGCTCTTGGCAATCACGGCCCGAACGCCCAGATACATCGGGCATAGTGCCGCGTGCTCTCTCGATGAGCCTTGGCCGTAGCTTTCGCCCGCTACAATGATGCTGGCCGTTGCCTTTTTCTTCAATTCGAGCGCACGTTCGGCAAACGTTGGCTTGCCTTCTTCGTTAAAGCAATTGAAAACGACCTTGGCATATTCGGGCACGTTCGAGCGAAGTTTCAGGAAGGTTCCCGCCGGCATAATATGGTCGGTGGTGATTTTATCGCCGCACTTTAGCAGTACTTCGCCCGCCAGTTTTTCCGGCAGCGGCCTCGGCGCCTCCGGCACAACAATCGTCGGGCCGCGCAAGACCTCGGCATTCGCTGCCGCCTCTTCGCTCAGAGGCGCCTCTATCATATTATCGTTAATGGCAAATTCTGCCGGCATCTCTATTTTCGGGTATTTCAGGCCGAACAACTCCGGCAGATCACGCGGGTCGGTAATCCTGCCTGTAAGAGCTGAGGCGACCGCCGTCTCCGGACTGACCAAATACACCTGGTCACCCCTGGTTCCGGTACGTCCGGCAAAATTCCGGTTAAAAGTCCTCAGGCTCAGGAGGCCATTGGCCGGCGAGAAACCCTGCCCGATACATGGCCCGCAGCCCGATTCCAAAATCCTCGCGCCCGCTGAAATCATGCCGGACAATGCCCTGTTATCGGCCAGCATGTTCAGAACTCCCCTGCTGCCCGGCGCGATTGCAAATTCGACCATATTATTT
>DAOVMB010000221.1 GCA_030630905.1 Sedimentisphaerales bacterium | reverse complement strand
GCAACAATGGTCGTGACGCCTGGGAACGGTGTCTCCTTCCAGCGCCGGCCCATGACGGATGCTACAAGCACAACCGCGAACTCGGCGACAGGCGGCAGTGAAACCGCACCGTACTGGATTAAGATCGAACGTGATATAGCTGGCAACTTTACAGGGTCCAGTTCAACCAACGGCTCGACGTGGACGCCGCTGGGCGCGTCCGAGAACATCACGATGGGCTCGAACGTCTATATCGGTTTGGCGGTGACGAGCCACGATGCCGCTCTGACTTGCCAGGCCGTATTCACCAACGTCACGACTACCGGGACGGTCGGCCCACAGTGGGCGCACCAGGATATCGGTATCGAAAGCAACGCTGCCGAGCCGCTTTATGTAGCGGTTTCCAACAGTGCAGGCACACCTGCGGTAGTGGTACACGATGATCCGGCCGCGGCGAACATCAACACATGGACCGAGTGGGTCATTCCGCTCCAGGCTTTTGCCGATCAGGGCATTGTTCTGACCAACGTTGACAGGATCGCTATTGGTCTTGGAACCAAAGGCAACATGACGGTAGCCGGCGGTTCGGGCAAGATGTATATTGACGATGTCCGCCTGTATCAGTCGAGAGAGGCTGCTGAGTAGTGTGCCTCGTCTCCACTCGGCATGAAGGCTTTCTTCACCCTGAGCGAAGTCGAAGGGCGGGGCCTATGCTAATAAGTTCGGCATAGGCCCCTTTTTGGTGGTTCGGCCCAAAGGCGAAGGATTTGGCATAAGTGCTCTTGATTCCGGGCGGCTAAAGGTGTATAGTATGGCGTATGGAAACGAAGGTCGAGATAGTTTATAAGCCGGACCGGTCGACGAAACGCCGGCAGCCGATTTTTATCGCGACGGTGCCGGCAGGATTCCCTTCCCCGGCCGCCGATTACGAGGAAGGAAAGCTTGATTTGAACAGGCACCTTATAAAGAATCCGGCGGCGACGTTCTTTGTCAGGGTGACAGGCGATTCGATGCTCAATGCTGGAATTCACAACGGGGACCTGCTGGTCGTTGACCGCAGCATCGAGCCAAGAGATAAGAACGTTATTATAGCCGTCGTCAACGGCGAGCTTACCGTCAAGAGAATCCGCATACGCAGGAATAAATTGACACTCGTAGCGGAAAACGACGCCTACCGGAGCCAAGAAATCAACGACCAGATGGAGTTCGAGGTTTGGGGGGTTGTCACTAACGTTATACACGCATTATGAAATATATATTCGCACTTGTTGATTGTAATAATTTTTACGTTTCCTGCGAGCGGATTTTCGAGCCGTCTCTGGAAGGCAGGCCGGTCGTGGTGCTTTCCAACAATGACGGCTGTGTTGTGTCGAGGTCGAATGAGGCCAAACGGCTCGGTATAGGGATGGGGGTGGCGTTTTTCAAGGTCAAAGATTTTGACGCCAAGCATGGCCTGGTGGCGCTTTCTTCCAACTATACTCTTTATGCCGATATGTCACGCCGGGTGATGGAGACGCTTTGCAATTTTACGCCCGAGATCGAGGTATATTCGATCGACGAGGCGTTTTTGAATCTTTCGGGCCTCGGCGATAATCTGACGGATTACGGCCGGAGAATCAGGCAGACCGTAAAGCAATGGACCGGCATGCCCGTTTCGGTCGGCATCGCGGAAACAAAGACGTTAGCGAAGATAGCCAACAGAATTGCCAAGAGATCGCCCGAAGCGGCCGGCGTGTTCGAGCTTACAGAGCAGGCCCGTATCGACGAGGCGCTGGCGCAGACCGGCGTAGAAAACATCTGGGGGGTTGGCATAAAGACCTGCATCAAATTGAAAAGAGAGGGGATTAAAACGGCGCTCGCCCTTCGCGGGGTGGATGCCGAATGGATGAGACGGCGTTTCGGCGTTACCGGCGTCAGGACGGTTTATGAATTACGGGGCATCAGTTGCTATGAATTAGAGGATCAGCCGCCGGCGAAAAAGGGTATCACCGTCTCGCGAATGTTCGGCAGAAAAGTCGAGACGGTCGAAGAGCTTAAAGAGGCAATAGCGAGTTATGCTTCAAGGGCGGGCGAGAAACTCAGAGACGAAGGTCTGGCCGCCGGGGCGATGACCGTCTTTGTGATGACGAGCCGTTTTGTTGACCCGCGGAAGAGATATTTTAATTCGCGCGGCGTTAATTTTCCGACCGCCACGAATTATACGCCCGAGCTGATAGACTACGCCGCCGGGGCGATAGAACGGCTGTACAAAAAAGGTTTTTTGTACGCCAAGGCCGGCCTTATTCTCGGCGACCTTGTGCCGGAAGGCAAAGTGCAGGGCAACTTATTTGACGCCGCCGACAGGCAAAAATCGAGAAGATTGATGCGGGCGGTTGACGCCGTCAACATAAAGCTGCCGGACAGCCGGTTAATATGGGCGGCCGAGGGTATAGGCCAGTCCTGGCGAACCAAATTTGCCAAGCGCTCGAAAAGATATACCACCCAGTGGGATGAGCTTCTCGAGGTGGTGTAGACTCGACTTCTGGAAGAAGTTGTTTATTGTTGAAGGATAGTCATCGGTAAATGTGACGCCGGTGACCGATAGAGAAAATCGTAAGTGTTTTGGTTGGAGGATCAACAATATAAAGAATGCGGTACCTGCCAATCCGTATTCTATACATAGGTGGATCCTTATGCACTTTCAACTGCTCAAAACCAGAAGGGAATGGATTATTCTCTAACTCATCTATGCGTGAAGCAATCCTTTTTATGACATTAGGGGGAAGTTTTCTGAGTTGGCGGCTTGCGGATTTCTTGAAGAAAATATTATAGGAAGCCATCCTTAGTGAGCTCCCGTTTTAGATCCTTCCACGATATTGTGGGTTCGTTAAAAGTTTGCTTGAATGAAGCGATGTCTTCTATATCTTCCTGTGTAAGAGGAACCATATCATTAACGGGACAGTTACTGTAAGCAAGTTCTCCGTAGTAGTCGTCAAGGACGACAGCAGACAAATTTTTACCATCGCTATTCATTTTGTAAACATAGATGGACGGTTGCCCCCAAGTTTCTGTTTCTATATCACCTATATACATTTTTACTCCTGTATTGTAGGTTTTGTTAGAAATTCCCAAACCTTACTTGTAGCATATTTCTCTACTTTTGTCAAGCGATTTGCTGGATCAAACTTATCGTTTTTCGGTAATAATCTTGGTTGAGGCCAAACAAAAACGGTTTCAACGAAGATTTTCTTTGATTCTTGAAGGAAAGATTCGATTTTTATTTCGATCTGAATAGGATCCGGCTCTTTGATGGGCGGCATAATCAAGCGTAAGCCACCTCCGAGAACAGGCCGTTTGCCTAAAAAGCTGAAATCTTGTGGATCTTGGTCCAGTCTATGTTCCCAAAGGTATTTAAAAGCATGTTCTTCGCAGCTGTACAGATGTCTAATTGTTGCGCCGCATTGGATAATTTGAGTTGGTTTTTTTAGCCAAATTTCGTGAAAAGAACTACATACTGTGTCAGCTTCCTTGACGAAGAAATCAAGTGTATGGACAGGTCTTTCGGAACTTAAAGAAAGGTTTGATACTCTTGGGCCTAATGAAGCAACTTTAACTAATAAGTGGGATGGTTCTGTGCGAACGAGCGTGAAATCGCGCAATCCTGCGCGACTTTGTGGGAAATCCAGTTGATTTTGCGCAAGGAGCTTTTGAAAATCCAAACGTTCCATTGGATTGGAAGGCCATTCATTAGCAATTATATAGCTAATGTTGAAATAAATACTCTGCTTACTTTGGGGATTTGGAATTTCCATCTGATACGACTTTCATTATTTAACGGAAATTGTAACATATTCGGCTAGTAGTCATAGGTTTATTATGTAAATCGAGTGATAATTTTACAAGAGAAATATTTGCCCTTGTATCAAATTCTCTATTTTAGGAATGTGAGATGGGTAAAATAGACATGATGAGAAGAAAAATGCGATAAAAGAGCGGTTTCAACAATAGATAAGTCGATAATTATTAAGATAATTTAATTGATGAGTCATTGTTTATTAATGGTTATAACATAATTAGCAAGAAGAGGGCTTGGCTTTTGCTCTACGATTGATGTCAATAATCGTTTTTGCGTGCATAAGGATTCGAGGATATATATGGCGGGTAAGGTTTACATAGGCATAGCGGGCTGGTCGTATCCGGACTGGAAGGGGATTGTTTATACTGATTCTAAAGTTGACCAGCTCGAATATGTAAGCAGATTTGTCGATTGCATCGAGATTAACAGCACGTTTTACCGGCCGCCGTTTGAGAAGACTACGAAATCGTGGCTGGAGAGGACTTCGAGGAAAAAAGATTTTTTCTTCACGGCGAAGCTTCATCGGGATTTTACACACAAAGGCAAAATTGACGCCGGGATGGTAAAGTATTTTCATAAAGGTTTCGAGCCATTTCTGGAGGCGGAAAAATTAAAGCATCTGCTGGTTCAATTCCGGTACGATTTTGCGGATTGCCCGGACGGCCGGCGGCATTTGAGCGGAATAGTAGAGAATTTCCGCGATGCGTTCGAGCTGGCTGTCGAGGTCAGGCATAAATCATGGCAGGAAAAAGAGGCGCTGGAATTTCTGCAGGAGCTTGGCGTCTCGGTCTGCAACCTTGACTATCCGACTACGTGGAACTCGTTCAATTTGCAGCAATGCACGGTAGGGCGATCAGGCTATTTTCGTATGCACGGCAGAAATAGCGCCAAATGGTTTAGCAAGGCCGGCAGGGACGAGACCTATGATTATTATTACAACGGCGATGAGCTTGCCGGGATAAAAGGAAGAATCGAGAAATTAATCAAGGCCTTTGAATTTTTGACGGTCATCACCAACAATCATTATCGAGGCGCCGAGCTTGCAAACGCCATAGAATTGAAGGCTTTGGTGAGCGGCGAAAATCAGCTTGTGCCCGCCGGTCTTTTGAAAACTTATCCGAAACTGGCATCTATAGCCTCAAAAACAATCGAAAACTCTGCATAAATCGCGTATATAATCGTCCGATTTTCTTCTTGACAAGAATATGGCTGATAATGTATAAGTAGAATAGAGGCATTTGTGGTTTTTTTAGCCTCCCGGCAGGTAAAAATTCTACAGCTTATTTCAGATTTTGATTTTTCAATTAGCAGGTCATATTTTGCTTATTGAAGAAAGGAGGTGGAAGCAAATCGTTAAGAGTTGTTCTCCGCATGTAAAGACCAAATTTTGTGGACGTCAAATTAGTATCCACTGTGTTAATCTTAACTTTTATGAAGGAGGATTATTATGTGTAAGAAAATAGTTTATCT
>DAOVMB010000279.1 GCA_030630905.1 Sedimentisphaerales bacterium | reverse complement strand
TTTTACTTCTCAGCGGTCTTGGCGAACTCAGCGGTTAATAAGAAAAAAGCAAAACAAAGCCAATTTCAGATGATGGATACACTCACAAATCTTATTTTGGCGGCTCCTCGGGAGGTTCTGCTGGGCCGTTATTCATGCTGTCTGGTGGTAAATTCGGGCCGGCCGGTCGGCGTCGAGGTCCGAATGGGCCGGGACCCGGGCCTCCGGGGCCGGGGCCTCTGCGGAAACGGTCCTGCTCGCCCCTGCTGCGGAATCGGCCGCCGCCGGGACCTTCGCCCCATCTTGGACCGCCGCGAAGCGGACTTTGGAGAAGATGTAGCCTTTTTTCCCACATTCGCTTCTGCCGGTCGGTCAGAATGCTCGATATCTGTTTATTCATCTGCTCCAGTGCTTCGCCAATTTGATCGCGAGCGTCTATACGAATATTGTTCAGCATTTCCATATGTTCTTTCAGGATCGGCTCGATCTTCTCGATCTGTTCGGGCGAGAGGCGAAGCTCTCGATGCAACTGGCCCACCATCCTGCCGCTGGCAAACTCGGGCGCCCGCGGAGGTCTCGTGAGCTTCTTAGGTGCGAAAATCAGCATGGACGATCCGCCGATTACTATCCCGGCTGTGAGGATGATAAGGCCGAAAAATACCATCCGACGGGTGTGTGCTTTATTAATGTTGCTAACGCCTGGATTATTGGTTGTCTCTTGGCTCATTGCGCCACCCATGCAATTGCTTGTGAAATCTCGTATAAAGGACCTGTCGAGGCGTTGTAAACCATGATAGCTACTACTACTGCAGGCACAGCAAGTGCCGACGAAGCCGCCGCCAGCCACAGTAGGGGCTTTTCTGTTAATTGTTCTATCCGATTTTGCTCGGCATTGAGTATAGCGATGACCCGGCCAGCCACGTCCACTGAGGGCGGCGATTCGTTGCGGGCCCGCGCGGATAATGCTTCGAATAAGCTTTCGTTTTTCATCCTCTCAGCCCCTTTCCCGCCTGAGCGAAAAGCTTTTCCAATCTCTTTCTGGCCCGCAGCGACTGGACTTTTACCATGCTCTTTGTCCAGCCTGTTCGGCGGGCGGTTTCGGCCACGTCGCATCCTTCCAGGTACCGCAGAGTCAAAACCAGCCGGTCGCGCGGGCGAAGTTGCGCCAGCAGTCGGTGCAGCATCTCGGCGGCCTGGCCGGGATCCATTTCGTCAGGCGATTTGTCCGGCAACTGGTCCCATTCGGCCAGCGAGAAACTTTCCGTCTCGTGCCGGCGTGCTGACTGCTTCCAGTAGCGATAGCCGATGCGAGTGGCGATCCGCGACAGCCAGTGCCCGAAGGGGGCCTTTTTCCGGTAGCTGCCCAGGCTCATGTATGCCTCGACAAAAACGTCCTGCACCAGTTCCTCATGAACGAGCCGGTCCCGGCTGAAACGCCACAGTATCCGGCTGATTTGCGACTGGTGCTGTTTGATCAGCCGGGTGTAGGCGTCTGAGTCGCCCTGGCGGCTAAGGCGAACATCTTCAAGCTCGGCTGCGAGGGATGCGTTCGTCTTCTGACGGTCTTCTGCGACGAATTCTGAGTCCATGAGGCTGTAAACAAGTTCAACCAATAAGCGCTCGGCCCGGAGACTTACGATCCGGCCTGGAAGATTCGATAAAACCATATTTGAAGGATACGAAAGCATACGCGATTCAGCAATAAAATTCCCAAATATTCCCAGGTTTCTTTGCTGCCTTTGATCGGCCAAAAAAGCCCCGCCGAGCAATGGTTTGTCGGCGGGGTCTTCGCTCTGTTAGCCTGTTATATTGGCAAGGCTGCCGGGCTATTGCATTGTTTAAGAGTCTCTGCATTATTCGTCCGGCGTTTTTTCAGGTTGCGGATCCGGCCTCCAACCTTGTCCCCAGCCTGGAGCCCAATCTCTGCCTCTGGGCGGCGTCGGCTGGTGCGTTCGGGCCGTATCTTCCGGCGTACACCGGGGCGGCCGTATGCCTTGGCCCGGCCTGCCTATACCTCTGGGTCGAAACTGTCCTTGCCTGCCATTTATTCTCCAGCCCTGAGGAGCATTGGTGTCCGGTGCTTTTTCAGGTTGCGGATCTGGCCTCCAACCTTGTCCCCAGCCCGGAGCCCAACCTCTACCTCTGGGCGACATGGGCCGGCCCGTATCTCCCGGTGCAAACCGTCGCGGCTGCATACCGGGGCCCGGCCTGCCTATACCTCCGGGTCCAAGCTGTCCTCGCCTGCCCGTTATTCCCCAGCCTTGGGGTGCTATGCCTCTACCCTGGAAGCCTCTGCCGCCTCTGTCCTGCATTGCCGCGCCTCTGCCCTGGAAGCCTCTACCTTGAATTGCGGCACCTCTACCTTGGAAGCCTCTACCGCCTTTGCCCTGCATTGCGGCGCCTCTGCCCTGGAAGCCCTGGCCGAATCCGCCCGGGCCTCTGCCTTGCCGGCCTCGTATGTTTTGATTTGGCCCCTGGTCGAATGGGCAATATGGGCCTACTGGTCCCCGGAACCTGTCCGGTCGTACGGATTCGAGGTTTGCACCCATTCGGGGTCCGCCGGCCATTCCGCGCCCCCATTCGGGTCCGCCGCCGCGACCACGACCGCTTCCTCCCGGATCGGCAAACGCCTGACCGGCCAAAACCGTCATTGCCAGCACAAATATGATCGCTGCTTTGATTCCTGTCTTTTTCATTTTCGGTTCCTTTCATTAATGTTTCGTTTCGCTGCTTTTCTTAGTTCCTTATTTGGGTTCTTCTACCGGGATAGTGGCGCCGGCGTGAAAAAGGTTACACCCGGCATGAACTTTTCCGGGGAAAAATATCAGTAGCTACAAATTTTTACATCCGTGTTCAGATTGTTGTGTAAATCTGGTATAAAAACAAAAAGAATTTGCAGACGGGCTAAAGAGTATATGTTCGGATTCATAAAAAAAGACGGCGAAATCGGCTGGCTTCTCAGCCGTTTCATGACGAGTGGATGGCGATTATAGAAAGAAATGTGCCGTTCTACAGGCTGCTTTCCGAGGCGGATCAAAAGGAGCTGCAGCGTCATATCCAAATCTTTATCGGCGAGAAACGTTTCGAGGGCTGTGGCGGCCTGAAGATTACCGATGAAATAAAAGTCACCATAGCGGCCCAGGCCTGTATGCTTTTGCTCCACCGCCGAACCGATTATTATCCCGGCCTACACTCGATTCTGGTATACCCCCGGTCATACGTAGCTCCGAGGGTTCCGAAGCTCGTTGGCGGAGTTGTCGTGGAGGGCCCGGATGTTCGTCTGGGCGAATCATGGCGTCGCGGGTCGGTTATCCTCTCATGGGACGATGTCTGCCGTAGTGCTGCCGATATTCATGATGGTCATAACGTTGTCTTTCACGAATTTGCGCACCAGCTTGACAGCTCCGGGGCCAAAGGTGACAGTACCCCGGTCATTCAAGACCATTCTACTTATATCGCCTGGGCCCGCATCCTGGAGAAAGACTACGAGAAGCTCCAGCGTGATGTTAGCCGTAACAGCGATACTCTACTGAATGAGTATGGCGCCGTGAATCCCGCCGAGTTCTTTGCCGTCGCTACCGAATGTTTTTTCGAAAGGCCAAAGGAACTGCAAAAACTTCATCCGGATTTGTACGATGAATTGAGAAATTTCTACCAGCAGGATCCTGCCAAATTGTAACGATAACCTTCTCAAGAATCGAAATTGACTGCTTGTAAAAATTGTTATCGTAATTGTAGAGAGGAATTTTGGAAAAATGCCGAGACGGTTGCATTTGGCGGTTCGTTCAGGTATCTTAGCGAGTTGATAAAGTAGTCCGAACATAAGGTAATGTGAGAATAGAAAGGTGGCATTCCAATGACTTTCAAAATGAATCATTTTCCAATCGTGCTTATCGGTCTGGTCTGTGTAGTGATGGTGAATCTTGCAGCGGCGGAAGCGCCTTCGATTTTGTCGGTTCGAGCGGATTCGCGGAATGTCGGCCTTTATGAAAAATTTGAACTGAGGATCGATCTGAAAGCTGCGTATAATAATCCTTTCGATCCGGACCAAATCGATCTTAGCGCCGAGTTCACTTCGCCCTCCGGCAAGAAATGGAATGTCTGGGGTTTTTATAATCCGACGAGCTGGGCCAGTCTCTGGATGGTGCGGTTCTCTCCGACCGAGACGGGCACGTGGCGTTACGTGGTCAAAGTCGCCGATTCGCAGGGCACGGCACAAAGTAAGGCCGGCAAGTTTAGCGCGGAAGATTCTTCGCATCACGGATTCGTAAAGATCGCCCCGAATCAACGCTATCTCAGATATGACGATGGGGCGTCGTTTTACGGCGTGGGGTTGTGGTATAACGACAGCTACGAACTGTTCAACCAGGGCAGAATAACTGAAGAAGGACTCGATAATCTGAAAGAGCGGGGAGCGAATTTTATCAGCTTTTTTCCGACGCCGCTTGAAACGATGGGGACCGGCCTGGGACGTTATGACCAGAATCGCTGCGGTCGGATGGACCAGCTCTTCGAATGGTGCGAGGAGCGTGATATTAACATTAGCTGGAATATCTGGTTCCATTCCTATATTTCGATGG
>DAOVMB010000355.1 GCA_030630905.1 Sedimentisphaerales bacterium | reverse complement strand
TCGGTATAGCATGATCGAAAAACTGTTTGTAGGCATCACAGAAGTAGCTCTCGGTGCCATAGTTTTCTTTATCGAACGGCGCCCTGTCCTTCATACAGCCGCCCCGACAGACGGCCAGGTGCCGGCAGACAAGGCACTTGTTGCATAGGTTTGTCTTGGCTCGGGCAAAAGTTCGCTTTTTACTGCCGGCGGCAAGTTTTTCTATCGGCGTCTCGAAGATATTGCCCAACCGCCACTTCGGTTCGACGAAAAAGTCACAGCAGAAGGCGTCGCCGGTATGCTCGATCACAATATACTGGCTGCACTGCCTGTCGAACGTGCAGATCGAGTGCCGGCCCGTGACGAAATACGACAGGAACGAATCGAAATCGCGGACGCTCAGCTTTCGCGGGCCATTCTCGCACCAGCGGTCAAACAGCCTGCATAAAAATTCGCCGTACTGCTTCGGCGTAATCGAAAAATCCGCAATCTCACCCGTAGCCGGATCCACTTCCACGCAGGGAATAAACTGCACAAACTTCACGCCCAGCTCGACAAGAAAATCAAACACCTCATCCGGATGGTCCGCGTTCCTGGCGTTCAGCAGGGTCAGGGTGTTGTACTCGACATTGTACTGCTTGCAGTTTTCTATCGCCCGCATTACCCTGTCGAATGTCCCTGAGCCGGAATGGTCGAGGCGGTAGTAGTCGTGAAACTCTTTTGGCCCGTCGATACTGATCCCGACAAGGAATTTATTTTCGTGCAGGAACCGGCACCAGTTTTCATTTAGCAGAATCGCGTTGGTCTGCAGCGAGTTGCCGACCTCCTGGCCGGAGATACCGTATTTTTTTTGCAGTTCGACCACCTTTTTATAGAAATCCAGACCCATCAGAGTAGGCTCACCCCCCTGCCACGCAAAGCCGGCCAATGGGAAACGAAGCTCCATGTAGTCTTTGACAAGTCTATCCAGCACCTCGTCGCTCATCCGCTGTCTGCCCTGACCGACCTCCGGCGCCCTGCATTTATAAAAACAGTATTTGCAATCAACATTGCAATCCGAGCCGGACGGCTTAATCAAAAGTGTAAATGGCTGCATTATTCTCTGAGTCCCTGAAGCATATTGCTTAGTTTGTTTACCAATTCTTCACTCCGGGGCAGTTCGGAAATATTCACATTCTCAACCAGATCAACATTGTGATCGTACAGCATTCGGGCATAGATTTCGCCATCTTTCCGCCGCCATTCCGTGTAGCGGTATTGGTCCGTCTTGACCGAATCGCCACGAAAATATCTGCTGAACACCGCCTTCTTCCAAGACAGGTTCGGGGCTTTAAGAAGCGGCACAAAACTCCTTCCCTGCAGATGGCCCGGCAGAGGCAAATCGCACAACTCGCAAAGAGATGGATATATATCCAAATATTCGGTCAGGGCGTTACTCTTTCTGCCTCCCTCGATTCCCGGAGCCGTCACGATTAACGGAGAATGTAAAGACGTTTCGAAATTACAGTGCTTGCACCACAGGCCATGCTCGCCGAGATTCCAGCCGTGATCGCCCCAGAGGATTACTGCCGTATTGTCCCTCAATTCCAAGCGGTCAAGCTCGTCCAGCACCCTGCCTATCTGCGCATCGGTGTAGCTTACACAAGCGTAGTAGCCATGCACGAGTTTGCGCGCGAGTTCCTCAGGCAAAGGACCTTTTGGAGGAATGCCGTGATAGGCGCGCAGTTCGCCCCAGTTATGCAGAGCCGCATCGGGCGCGCCTTTCGGCCTGAAAGGATTGTCGGCAAGGTCAATCTCATGAGGCTCGTACATATCCCAGTACTTCTTGGGGGCATTGAAAGGCAGGTGCGGCTTCAAGAATCCAAGCGCCAGAAAGAACGGTTTATCCTCATCCTTTAGCCGCCGGAGATCTGATATTCCCTTGTCGGCAACCCTTCCGTCAAAGTAGGCATTGTCGGGCACATCAGCGGACTCATAAGCAGGCCCCGCCATCTTCGGCTTTTGACGATTCAGCTTCCGGTTCTTATCCAGCATATAATTTCGCCAGTTACCTTTCGGGTGCCAGGCATCTTCGCTCCAGCTATCCCTGCAATCGGCCCGGTGGTGGAATATCTTGCCGTTCGAGATCGTATGGTATCCATTGTTCCTGAAATGCTCGGCGACGCTAAGCGCGCCGGGCAGGTCCTTCTCGGCCCATGTATCGTAACTAAGAAACCTGTCCTTAGTCGGCCTTACTCCCGTCAAAAGGCTGGCGCGAGATGCCCCGCAGACGGGCACCTGACAATAAGAGCGTAGGAAAGTCACGCCATCCGAGGCCAGCCGGTCGATGTTGGGAGAAATCATTTGTTTATGACCGTAGCAGCCAAGCTGCGGACGCAGGTCGTCCACGGCGATAAAAATAACGTTAGGCCGATTCTTCTGCCCGGCAAACAAAGACGCCGGCATCCCGAACGTTATCGCTCCTGAACCAATCGCCTTTAGAAAATCTCGGCGCGTGTAATGAAGCATACTCATAGTTATCCTCAATTTTACGGCGAAATGATAGCAGGAACGCACCAATTATGCCAGGCTTTTTATCTTGAACCGCTGTTTTCGCTGCAACTTCTCGATGTGCAGTCTTATCTTGTCGGCCGAACGGGTGTGCCTGCCGACCGAACCGTTTTCTATGCCGGCCGCAATTTGCATGAACCTTGGAACCGTATTATCGAAGAACTGTCTGTAGCTTTCGCAGAAATAGCTTTCTCGTTCGCCTCCCTGCTCATTCCAACGGGCCCTGTCTTTCATGCAGCCGCCACGGCAGATATCAAGGTGCCGGCAAAGGAGGCACTTATTGCACAGCTTCTCCTTGTCCCGCGCGAACGCCCGCTTCTTGCTATCGCCGGCGAGTTTTTCCAGAGGCGTTTCAAGAATGTTGCCCAATCGCCACTTCGGCTCGACGAAAAACTCGCAGCAAAAGGCGTCACCCGTATGCTCAATGACAACGAAGCCGGCACATTGTTTGCTGTACGTGCATATCGTATGCTTGCCCAGCACGTAATGGGTCAGTAAAGAGTCAAATTCGCGAATGTTGAGCTTTTCCGGGCCGTAATCATACCAGAGGTCGAAAAGCCTGCACAAGAAATCGCCGTACTGCCGGGGTGTTATTGAAAACTCCGCCGGGCCGCCCGTCGCAGGGTCCGTCTCGACACAGGGAATAAACTGCAGGTAAGTCAACTCGTTTTCGATACAGAACTCGAACAGTGTTTCCGGCTGCTCCACGTTTGCACTGCCGTATTTTTTCTGTAATTCCACTGCCCTTCTGAAAAAATCTACGCCCATCAGCGTGGGTTCGCCCCCCTGCCAAGCAAAGCCGGCAACTGGAAAATCCAAATCCATATAGTCTTTTACGAGTGTCTCCAGCACCTCGGCACTCATTCGCTGTTTGCCATGCCCGAACTCGGAGGGCCGGTCCTTGTAAAAACAATATTTGCAATCAATATTGCAGTCCGATCCGGAGGGCTTGATTAGGAGCGTAAAGGGTTGCATTGAAATTCAGGCCGCCACTGATCCGTCAACTGTGGTATGCTATGCCGTTTCTCTCTCTTTTAAGTATCCGGATACGTATTTATGGATGATACTGGATATCAGTGTTTGATAGGGAATTCCTTGTTGGGTCGCAATCACCCGGACTCGATCCAAATCCTTTGAAGACATCCTTATATTAATTCTCTTGTCTTTCTGGAGCGTATTACGGGCGTACTGCTGAAGTTTCTTGATTTCCCGTTTTCGATCCTTCACAGGTCTCCATTGATCCTGTTCATACGAATCCAAAATATCCTTCTCTTCGTTATTCACTTTTTTTTTCTTCATTTATCTGTCCTTAGGTATTCTCGTGTCGCCTTCCTGCTGGGGATTATAGTTTTCAAGAAGATATCATCTCCATCCTGTACGTAAGGGACGAGATACGCATAATTGTCAATTCTAACAATCGCGATTTTCTGCCCCGGATAGCTCTTCTTGTTCGGATGT
>DAOVMB010000086.1 GCA_030630905.1 Sedimentisphaerales bacterium | reverse complement strand
TATTGGTCACACCGATGACCTCGCCTGCCAGATTGAACAGCGGGCCGCCGGAGTTGCCCGGGTTGATATCGGCGTTGGTTTGTATATACAGAAGTCCTTCGAAGGCCCTGTTTTTCGTGCTGATGACACCGTTAGTGACAGTTCTTTCGAGACCGAGCGGATTGCCGATTGCAAAGACTTCTTCACCTGTTTTGATGCGGCCGATATCACCGAGGTAAACGGACGGGACTTTCGTGTCGCCGAGGTCCTCGATCTTCAGCAATGCCAGGTCGACAAAGGGATTGATGGCTTCTATTTTAACCTTTTTGAATTTTTTTGTTTCAAAGCCGTTTTTCGCTTTTTGGAACACTGTAACTTCGATCCTGGTTTCCTTTTCGATGACGTGATAGTTGGTTATCAGGAATCCATCTTCGTTAATGAAGAAGCCGGAACCTGAACCGCCCGGAGACGAGATTTTTACAACCGCCTCGGAGACTGTGTCCACACATTTCTCAATCGTTGTCTTTTTAAGGTTGGCGGTTTTGTAGAGCCGATTAGACACATTTTCGACAGGCTGTGAAACAGCTTCGGCGCCCGCGTCATTGGCGTCAGCGTTCTTGGCTTCGATAGTGTCGCTGTACTTGTATTCGAGTATCTTGTCCTTTGGAACCGTCAGGACCGTTATGCCGATATCGATGTACAACTGCGTTTGCTTTTCCAGAATTATCTTGCCGGTTATAATCTGACCTTCTTTCAGGACAATCCTGTCGGCAAAACACAGTGTACAGCAGCACAGCAGCACAAGAGCACAAAAATACTTATGACTTGTGGATTTATTTGTCGTGTTTGTGTACATATATCACTCCATAATCAGGCTCGACTGCTCAGAACCCGGTCGATAATACTATTTCTCATTGCGTCCTTGAAGTCATTGTAAAGGTTGTCGATTTTCGACGCAAACACAAAAATGGGCCTGTCGCTATTCAGTCGTGGGCTAAGTCTATCCTGCAATTCTTTGTGGTAAATGACCGGCTGCCGCAATTTGGTCTCGCTTATTCTGGCGGAAAAGTTATAATGTAACCAGTAAAAACTGTTATTTTAGGGCTAAAGTTGCCGAAAAATATCATTATACAACTTGACTGGGTTTTGAGTTGTCATGCTGAACAAAGTGAAGCATCTGGGATACGAACGGGATTTACGCTAGGTTGCCGTTAGAGATTCTTCGCTGCGCTCAGAATGACAAGTTTCATATATTCTTAGTAAAACAACACTTATGTAAAAGTCAGTCAAGTTGAGTAATTAGTATTTGTCGGAAATCGCACATATCTGAAACTAAGGAAAATACAGATGAGAAAATTGCTTTTTAAGAAACCGGCGGCGCCTTTTTTATGGCTGTTGGCGACGATTTGTTATTTGTGCCCCACAGAGGCATATTCCTCGGCGGCCCAGCAGTCAAATTCACAACCTGTCATTAATCCTGCTGCGAAGGAATCAATAGTCGTAGCAAGGATAGCCTATTACACGATTATAAAAGGAGAGCTTGAGAAGAGACTGATGACCGAGCTTCACCCTTATGACTATGATGACTATGACGAGAATGCCGTGCCCGTCGATGCCAAAACGATGCTTATGAAAATGGTCGCAGAAAAAGCCATGATAATCGAAGCCTGCGCACAAGGTTATCTCAAAAATGAGGCGATCAATACTTCGGTCAGAAGGTTCAGCGAGAGAAAGCTTGTCAATCTTTTGTTACAAAGGCATATAGAAGGCAAAATAAATGTGACCGAAGATGAAATAACACGGAAGATGCAGGCCGATCCCAAGCTGGACAAGGCGCGTGCGAAAACGATAGTCGAAAGAGCAAAAACCGGCATGATGTGGGATCAGTATTACAAGCAGATATACGGCAAGTCTCGTGTCAAAAAGTTAAGCCAGAATTTCCCGAGAGTTATCCAGATTCACGAAAGACTGTTACGTAATCCGAAACAATCCCGCAACGTCGGATTTATCCGTACGTCTCAGGTTAAAGACGAATTGATGCCGGCAGAGATAAATATTGTGCTGGCACAGTATAATTCCGGGAAAATAACACTGAAAGACTGGTTCGAAGCGCTCTGTGATATTGTCCCGCCGCGTCGTCCGCGAGACCTGAATACTCCGAAGGGTGTCGATCAGTTATTGGAGCGGGCACTGCGAATGCCGCTGCTGGTCTCCGAGGCCAAAGCGCTTAGACTCGACAGGGATAAAGATTTGTTAAAACAAGTCAGAGATTATGAGGACAGGAGGCTGCTCGGTGAAGCCAGGGCCGCGAAGCGCAAAGAGCTAAAAGATCCGACAACCGAGCAAATCATCGCCTACTTCGGTAGAAATAAAGAATCGTTCGGAACAAGCAAAAGCCTGAAGATCGACCTGATCTGGTGTCAGGACCTTAAGACCGCCAAACAGGCAAGAGCTGCACTTGACAGCGGCAAGGATTTCGAAGCGGTCAGGCAACAATACTCTCTCGAAAAACAGGGCAAAGCCTTTACTACGCATCCCAGTAGCGAGGGATTGTTCTGGAAGGATTTATGGGCGGGCGATCCGAATCAAATCATCGGGCCCGTGAAGGGTTTTTACCGGCAGGGGATTAGTTGGCGCATCGTCAAGATACTGGAAAAGGCCCCCGGCAAAGAGAAGCTATACTCAAGTAGTATGGACGGGCAGATCAAAAGCAGAATGATGAGCGAACAGAATAAGACCTTGATCGCCCAATACGGCAAAGAGCTGCTGAAAAAATATCCCTACCAGATTTACCCCGACAGCATCAAGGATATCGATCCGCTGGATATACCATAGCGACCAAAACAAACCGGAATGGTAACTAAGGGCTAAATAATAAAATGCTTTTTACATTGCATAAATATATATTTCAGGAGCTTTCCCGTGTTTTTTTATTGGCGGTGGTCGCGCTGACGCTAATGCTGAGTCTGGGCAGTATTCTGCAGCCGGTCCAGGAATACGGCGTCGGGCCTCGGCAGGTGCTTCATCTGATGGGCTATTTTCTGCCGATAACGCTGACGTTTGTGCTGCCGATGGCCGCTCTGTTCGCGTGCTCTCTGGTTTACGGGCGTTTTGCAAGCGATAGTGAGCTTGACGCCTGCAGGGCGAGCGGAATAAGTCTGATAAGGCTGGTTTATCCCGGCCTGGCTCTGGCGATTATGGTGACGATCGCAAACCTGCTTTTGAGCTTCTATGTAATGCCCGTTTTTGTGCAACGTGCGGAAAAATCTCTTAAGTCCGACGCGGAGAAAATACTTTTCCGTAATATCCAGCGAAGAAGATATTACGAGCTGCCGCCGGATAACCGGTACCTGATTTATGCCGACCGGGCCAACCAGCAAAACAGTACACTTTCGGGCGTGGTTGTAACTGAAATGAAAGATAATGAAATAAAAAACATTTTTACCGCTGAAATTGCCAAAATAAAATTCAATCCACATGAAAGATTCAACGAAGTGCAAATATTGTTTTACAAGTCGAGCCAGATGGGCGCTGAGTCGGAGGCGGGTGCGGAATGGGGGTCGTTGACGGTGGAACTCGGCTCAATGATAAGCGATGAGATAAAATTCAAAAAGATCGATGAAATGAGAAGAATCGAAGCCGACTTGATGAACTTTTACCCGATCGAGAAACTGGCACGCGAGATTTACGCTCAAATCATCATCGAGTTATTAGCGCAAGATATTAACGCCGGAATAACCAAACGCAAAGAAATGTCTCCGGAAAGGAAAGATGACGCCGGCAGATTCTATGAGTTGCTTGGAATGCCGAACTCGATCAAATTTATCGCCGGTCAATGCAGTGCACAAGACGAAGAACTGGAACTCTCAGGCGAAGACGAAGTAGTGGTCATTGAATATGATACCGAAAGCAAAAAAATCTTACGCACTTTGATATGCGAGAAAGCCTTGCTGCATATCGAGGGCGATAAACTGGCGCCGACTTTGACGATGGATATCTACAATCCAAGGGAGAAAGGGTCAGAAGAAATAACGATGCGGGTTATTATTCGCGGTTTGATACCGCCCCAGGCCGCAGAGGTCGCTGCAAATGAGTTTAAGACCGAAAGTGGTTCATTGAGAGTTAAAAAATTGACTTCCGCTTTATCACAACTCTCAGGACTGCAACCGAGTGAGAGCCTGAGGTCTCTGGAGAGTAAGCTACAGAGAGAGATACGCAGAGCTTTAGTGCGAATAAAAGCTGAGATACATACTCGGCTGGTGTTCGGAACGGGCTGCATACCAATGATATTAATTGGCATCGGCCTGGGTATAATAAAGAAAGGTGGACATCTGCTCAGTGCCTTCGGCGCAAGCTGTATCCCCGCTGCTGTATTGATAGTCTGCATAATGAGCGGCAAAAACCTTATCAAAAGCCATGGTTCGGAAAACATTTCAGGTGTAGCTTTGATGTGGGCGGGATTGGCATTTTTGTTATTTTTAGTTGTTGTGATATACCGCCGGTTATTGAAGAATTAAGGTAATGACGAAGCCCCGGTGAAATCCGTGATCGGATAACAACCTCGACTGCCCGCAATAGGTGGCATGAAAATATGGGAATATTGGACAGATATGTAGCGAAGAATTTTCTGATAGGTTATTTCATAGCTTTTTGTGTGCTCACGGGACTGAGGGTCATTATTGATTTATTCGTGAATCTTGACGAATTTACAGAGCATGCTGATCTTGAAACTGCGGTTGTTATCAAAAATATATTTACATTTTATCTTTTTAACAGCACACTTTACTTTCGGGATTTTGCCGGAATGATAACCGTAGTAGCGGCGGCCTTTTCGTTCGGCAAAATGGTTCGTCACAATGAGTTAGTGGCCGTGATGGCTTCGGGCGTTAGTTTGAAGCGTATAATATGCCCGATAGTGTTTCTCGCGCTGCTGTTGACCGGTGTGCTGGTAATTGACCAGGAATTAATAATACCTCCGCTTGCGGACAAGCTTGTGCGCAGCCAAGGTGATCTTCCCGGCAAGGAATCGTATCAAGTGAGATTCATTAGTGACGGTAATGGATCACTCATAAACGCTCTAAAATTCGACGTAGAAACATCAACTCTATTTGATCCCACCATCCTCCTGCGCCGCCCGACATCCAGGCCCGGCATCTGGGAGGTAACCGGGCGTATAGATGCTGAAAAAGCCGTTTATAATGACCAGACCGGTCGATGGGACTTGTATACTATATCTCCAGAAACCGGCGAATGGGTCTCTCACGGTCTGCTGAATGAATTTGGCTCCGGAAAAGGTCTTCAGCCGAGAGCTTCTTATGCCAGTGACATAACCGCAAAAGATATCCCTGTCAGGTGCGAATCCGAGCATAAGACTCTGTTGTCTTTGCGACAATTAATAGCTCTCGAAGCACAAAAAATACAAGTAGACATGGAGCTTTCCAGCCAGAAGCATTTTCATATCACCGATCCGCTTATTAATCTGGTGATGCTCATGATAAGCCTGCCGATACTTGTTTGTCGTGATCCAAAGTCGGTGAAGTCGGCCGTGATGATCAGTTTTGCGCTGACCGGGGCGTGTTTTATTATGACTTTTGTCTGCAAAATACTCGCCACGGAGGTTATTTTTGACAAGGTAATGCCCGAGCTGTGGGCGTGGCTGCCGGTCTTCATCTTCCTGCCGATAGCTTTTATCGAACTGGATTCGATGAAAACCTGAGTGCTGTTCGACCGGCTCATGGCTCGGTTCTGTGATTCAGATCGGATCAAGCTAAAAGCTATCTTCCATACATTAGAAATATAATTTCAACTGGGCCCCAATCACATTGACGTATGTCCAATCGCCGGCACTGTCTTTATGGAAGACCTGCCTGTAGTTGAATCCCAGATCCATCCATTCAGCCGAACCTCCGTAAATGAAACCCAAATCCGAATGATTATTCTATTTGTAGTCCTCAACCTTGTGTCGAACAATTCGGCCCTCGATCATATAAATCACATCCTCAGCGATGTTCGTAGCGTGGTCCGCTACACGTTCCAAATGGCCTGATGCCGAGCGCAAGTGCATTAGACACTCGGTTTGCTCCGGGTGCGTATGAACTGCTTTCTGCACCATTAACTGCATCTGACGATCCATGGCATCGATTTCGTCGTCGGCAGCGCAAACCTCATATGCCAGTTTGGAGTCCATCTTCACGAGAGCGTCAAGACTTTTCCGAAGCATCAATTCTGTTTTTTCGGTCATTTCGTCAAAGTCAAAAGGAACGTCTGTTTTTCGTCGACCGGCAAGGAATGTGCTGTGTTCGGCAAGATTAACAGCCAAATCACCAATTCGCTCCAGATCGTTGTTGATTTTCAGAGCGGTGATAATAAACCGCAAATCAATCGCAACAGGCTGATATAGTGCCAGGATTTTCAGACACTCCTCTTCCATGTCAACTTCCATGTGGTCGATTTCTATGTCCGTCTCGATTACTGTCTTGGCGAGATTTGCGTCCCGCTGTCTGATCGATTCGACCGCCCGGCGGAGATTCTCCTCAACAACCTCACACAGGGATATCAGCATCTGTTTCAGCCTGTCGATTTCTCTTTTCATGTGTACTGTCATAGGGTTCTTTTCTCCTATCTGACTTAATATTTGACCTCGTACTTTGTCACGGATCCTACAGGGCACGTATGCTGGCCGTCCGAGAAAAGGACTTCCCCTTCTTTATTAGCAATCAGAGTGTTTCTCCTGTAATCAAAATTAGGCGGCATCTCATTGATTACCTCAATCCGGCTCCAGGGAACGACTCTGATCATCAAATTTCCAATCTGAATGTCATCAGGCTTGTTGATAACTCTGCCAAAATGATATGCCCGGCAGTGAAGACGTATGTATGAATCCGTGATTTCCAGGACCTTTCCAACAAGTAGATGGTTATGGGCCTCAGGATAATTCTTAATAGTTCGGATTTTCCAGACTTTTTGCTCGTTCGTCTCATTCATTTCTCTGACCTTTATCCAAATCTTCCGGTAATGTAATCTTCGGTCTTTTTCTTCCGTGGTTTGGTGAAGACTTGCTTGGTGGGGCCGGTCTCTATGAGGTATCCCTCGTAGAGGAAGGCCGTTAAATCGGAAACACGGGCGGCCTGCTGCATATTATGTGTCACGATGACAATGGTGTAATCGCGCCGAAGTTCGTCAATCAGGTCTTCTATTTTTGCGGTGGATTGTGGGTCAAGAGCCGAGGCCGGTTCGTCCATCAGAAGAATCTCCGGCTCGACGGCTAAAGCCCTGGCGATACATAATCTTTGCTGCTGGCCGCCGGATAGATCTATAGCATTTTTGTCGAGACGGTCTTTGACTTCGTCCAACAGCGCCGCACGCACAAGGCTCTTTTCCACAATGCCGGCAAGTTCTTTACGATTTTTGGTGCCGTGAATTCGTGGGCCATACGCCACATTGTCAAAAATAGACTTTGGGAATGGATTAGATTTCTGAAAGACCATGCCGACCTTTTTACGCAGGGCAACGATGTCGGTTGCATAATCATATATATCGAGTTCGTCGATCCAGATTTTGCCCTCGGTCCGGGCTCCGTCGATGATATCATTCATCCGGTTTAGTGTCCGAAGAAAGGTTGATTTTCCACAGCCTGATGGACCGATCAGCGCGGTGACCTGACGCGGCGGGATATCCATTGTAATGTCGTACAGTGCCTGCACGCTGCCGTAATAGAAATTCAGATCTTTGGCCCGTATCTTGAATCCAGAGTTATTGTTGGAATTATTTTCTACCATCTGTATTTTTTCCTGATATGAATTCTAAACAGGATCGCCACCAAATTGACTCCGAGTACCAGCGCAAGCAGGACAAGTGCCGTTGCGTACTGCATGGGCCTGATCTTTTCTATATCAGGATGCTGAGTTGTCAGTACATAGAGGTGATAAGGCAGTGCCATGACCTGGTCGAATATGGATTTTGGCAATTTCGGTAAATAGAAGGCGGCAACGGTCAGCAGGATTGGTGCGGTTTCTCCCGCGGCCCGTCCGATACCCAGAATCGAGCCTGTGAGCATTCCCGATATCGAGTAGGGCAGCACGTTTTTATAAATTGTCTGCCATTTCGTCGCTCCAAGAGCAAGACTTCCCTCTCTGAGAGATTTCGGAACCGCTCGAAGAGCTTCTTCGCTGGAGACAATAATAATCGGCAGTATCATACATGC
>DAOVMB010000343.1 GCA_030630905.1 Sedimentisphaerales bacterium | reverse complement strand
GCAATGCTGAGGCCGTGTTCGTTCATGCCGCCTGTGGTCATATTCTCGACATTACCAGCCAGAATGATGCTGCGATAGGTCTCCTCTACCGGCAGATAGCCCACAAGATCATAGCCCTTGCGCAGATTGGACAGGTACTCCTGATGCGTCTTTGGCCTGGGGAGATTCCAATACATGGGAAGCTTGGTGCCTTGAGGGTACTTCTGTGCCGGCATGACATAAATCAAACCCATGATGTCGCCGTCACACGAGCTGCTCATCAGAACCGAACCATCGGACGTCGCCTTTCTGCCGACCAGAATGGTCGAGCATGCGAAGCCCTCCCGGGGCGTCCAGGCAAGCGATCCTATAAGCCCAATCAGGACAATGAATTTCCTGGATCTGTTATTGATAGTGATAACATTCATAATTGTGCTCCTTTAGGACCTCAAGGGGTAAGCCTCATCACTGCGAGGCTGTCCTAAGCCGGCTAACTTACTCCACGATTTTAACGATAGCTTCGAAGATGTCAAGGCAAAGCTCCACCCTATGATTGCTAATCTCTAATTCGCTGCCCTATTCGTCTAAAATAACTGTATCCCAACGGCACGATTTGTTATAATGCCACAAGTTTCGAGTTTGTAATGGAAATATTAATGTCTCTATAAGGAGGTTCAAGAATGGAAGGTTTATATTCCCGCCGGAATTTTTTGAAGACGGCTACGGCCGGCAGTGCCGCTCTGGCCCTTTCGGCAGCAAGCTACTCTCGCGTGCTCGGCGCCAATGACCGGATATCTATCGGCGTAATCGGCTGCGGCGGTCGCGGGGTCGGCGCGCACATGCCGGGCGTACATCAACACCAGGACACCCAGAATTTCGAGATTACCGCCGTGTGCGATCCATGGCGGCTCCGCCGGGAGGCCGCCGCCGCCAAGGCGAAGCAGTGGTACGGGCGCGAAGCGCGGAAGTTCTCATCGTATCGCGATCTGGTTGCTCTCAAAGACGTGGACGCCGTGATGATTGCCTCATGCGACCACCAGCATACGACGCACCTCGAAGCCGTCGCGAAGGCCGGCAAGGACGCGTACTGCGAAAAGCCGCTGGCCAGGAGGCTCGACAGGCTAAAAAAAGCGTGCGACGCAGTCAAAGAGGCCAGGATAGTCGTTCAGATCGGCACGCAGTTGCGGAGCTACCCCACGTTTACCGGCTGCCGCGAGCTTTATAAGACCGGCATCCTCGGTAAAGTCGGGCGGATCGAACAGTGCCGCAACGGCGAACGTCCATACTGGTATGGGTACGTCAAGGACGTCAAAGCCGAGGACGTGGACTTCGACGAGTTCCTGTTGGATGAGCCGAAGCGTCCCTTTGATCCGGTACTGTACTCGGGCTGGTACGGCTATCGGGACTTCTCCGACGGACCTATACCGGGACTGGGCAGCCATTTTATCGACCTGGTGCACTATATCACTGGGGCGAAGTTTCCGACGAGCTGCGTCTGTATGGGCGGGACGTTCACATGGAAGGATGAGCACAATTTCACGTGCCCCGACCACGTGCAGGCCCTGTGGACTTATCCCGAGGATTTTATGGTTAGCTACTCGACGAACTTCGGCAACGGCAGCGGCAACAGCTTCAAGATCTTCGGCGACGCGGGCGTTATCGATATGGTCAACTGGAACTCACCGATTTTGACCGCCGAAGGGGCGAACAGCAAGAAAAAGGGGCCGATACGCGGCAAAAAACCGGTCGAAGAAGTCTCGCGGCCGGAGCACTTCCTCGATTGGCTCCAGTGCCTGCGGACGCGTAAGACACCCAACGCTTCAATCGACGCCGGATACCAGCATGCGGTGGCAGTTATTATGGCGATGCAGTCGTACGACACGGGCCGGAGAATGATTTACGACGCCGAGAAACGTGAGATTCGTCCGGGATAAGTTTACGCCGGCGATGTCACTTTGAGCAATATGTCCATAACGAGTTAGGAGATAATATCGATGAATGCTTTTGAGGAACTTTCCCGCAGAGATTTTTTGGGCCATAGCCTGAGACTCGGAGCGGCGGGTCTTGCCGCTTCATGCACGGCGGCATCAACGATGGCCTCTGCCGCCGGCGACCGCTGGCAGATTGGCTGCTACACACGGCCCTGGGCAAAGTACGATTATCGCGTGGCGCTGGACGCCATTGCCGAGGCGGGTTTCAAGTATGCCGGGCTGATGACGGCAAAATCAAAGAATAACCTTGTGATTTCCGTCGCGACCACGCTCGAAGAGGCCGAGCAGGTGGGCCGGGAGGCACAAAAACGCGGGCTGAAAATCCCGTCGGTTTACGGCGGCGGAATCCCCGTAAACAAGTCGCTCGAAGCGGGCATCGAAGGTCTGAGAAAGCTTATCGATAACTGCGCCGCCTGCAGTGCGGGCAACTTGCTAATGGGCGGCATCGGCAACGAAAAGCTATTTAAGGTGTACTACAAGGCCATTGCCGAATGCTGCGATTATGCCGCTGAGAAAGGCGTTGGTATCAGCGTAAAGCCGCACGGGGGCCTGAACGCCACCGGACCCCAGTGCCGCAAGACGATCGAGATGATCAACCACAAGAACTTTCGAATCTGGTACGACCCGGGAAACATTTACTACTACTCGGACGGCAAGCGTGATCCTGTCACCGATGCGGCTACCGTCGATGGGCTAGTGGTCGGCATGTGCATCAAGGATTATAAGCATCCGAAGAAAGTCAATTTGACGCCGGGGACGGGCATGGTGGATTTCCCCGCTGTAATGGCGCGTCTCAAGCAAGGCGGCTTCACCGGCGGCCCGCTGGTCGTCGAATGTCTTGAACCGGGTGACCTTGAGCAGACGCTCGCCGAGGCGAAAAAGGCCCGGCTGTTTCTTGAAGAGCTGACCGGCCAGAAGACATCATCTGCTCGTGTTACTCAATTAACAGCAGGCCTGGCGGTTACCGATATCACGCCGCCCATCGGCTACCGCATGAGCGGATACTTTCGCGAACGTTTGAGCACGGGCACGTCGAATCCGCTTTGCGCCAAGGCGGTTGTCCTTCGTCAGGGTGAAGCGTCCGCGGCTATGGTTTTCTGCGATATCATCGGCTTATCGCTCGAAGTTACATCGCGCGCCCGCAGGAAGGCGGCCGAGCGAACCGGTATCCCGGCATCGAATATCCTTATCGCTGCTACGCACTCGCATACCGGGCCGCTCTATTTTGGCGCTCTGAGGAAATATTTTCACGATATGGCAGTTACCGAACATGGAAGTGACCCGTGCGAGAAGGTGAACTACGCCGATCAGCTCGTTGAGAAGCTTGCCGGCGTCATCGCGCAAGCCGATGCGGCGGCAAAGCCCGTCCGGCTTGAGGCTGGCTCGGCGGAACAAAAAGGTCTTTCGTTCAATCGGCGGTTCCACATGAAAAATGGAACGGTCCGGTTCAATCCAGGAGTTCTGAATCCCGATATTGTTCGCGTTGCCGGCCCGATCGATCCCGAGGTTGGGATAGTATCACTCCGGGAAGCGGACGGCGACAACGATGCTATTGCGGCGATAATAAACTTCACCCTCCATCTCGATACGGTCGGAGGGACAAAATATGCCGCCGATTATCCTTATTATCTGGAGCAGTCGTTGCGGGAAAAATATGGTGATAAGTTCGTTCTGCTTTTCGGCACCGGTACGTGCGGCGACATAAACCACATCGACGTTACGAAAAAGGAACGTCTCAAGACGGAATACATCGGCAGGACATTGGCTGAAACGGTCAAAGCAAAAACGGAATCCCTGGAGACTATTGCCGAGCCTTTGCTGGGTGTGCGGAGTGGGATTGTCGAGGCTCCGCTTCAACAATTCGGGCCGGAAGAGATCGCCTGGGCCCGTGAGAATATCAAGAAAGTTGGAACCGGGGAACTATCGTTTCTCAAACAGGTCGAGGCTTATAAAATACTCGCGGTAGAGATGCGTCGAGGCCGGACCATACCGCTTGAAGTCCAGGTATTCCGGCTGAGCCGGGATGTAGCCGTCGTGGGCCTGCCGGGCGAGGTCTTCGTTGATCTGGGGCTTGCGATTAAGCGAGCCAGCCCCTTTGCGACTACGCTGGTGATAGAATTATGCCAGG
>DAOVMB010000016.1 GCA_030630905.1 Sedimentisphaerales bacterium | reverse complement strand
CCGACGGCAACTTCAAATCCTACAAACTAAAGCGTTAAACTAATCCCTATGAGCCCCCCAGAGCGGCCAAACTCGCGGCGACGTAGGCTGCGACGCCCATATTCTCGCCCTCGACGAGTTTCTCAACGTAGTTATTCGTTGCGAACTGGACCGACTCGTCCACGGAAAAGCCCATTTCACTGTTCAGGACGCCGACATACTTCGCAAGGGCATCGAGGTATTCCCCAGCCGCTGCATATTGTCTGTTGCCTTCGATGTCATTCGCTATCGCGTCAGCGATTGACGCCATCTGCTCTTCTGTCGGCGGTGCAGTGCTCGAAGCAAACTCATTGATAACCTGTGCCAAGGCATCCACGTGGGTGCCGTCGACGTCCCGTAAGATTGTCGCTGCTTCCTTAAGGTTCGCACACGCATCGCAAGGCTGGATGTTCCCGGTAGAAGCCAGTGCTTTCATCATCCAAATCTGAACCTTTCTTTCGTCAGAGCCGAGTTCCGCAGCGGCCCACTTAATTAATGCCGGACAACCCGAAATTTCTATCGTTATCGGCTCAGGAATTGGTGCCGCCGGGATAAATACTACGTTATAGACCCAAATCACTACCGTGGTCCATATCAGTTCCTGCCCATCTTCACCATCCTTAACCGCATAAGTGAAAAAGTCTTTCCCGACATAGCCCGGGTCCGGTATGTAAGTGAAAGTATTGTCATCATTCAGAATCAATTCGCCGTGCTGGACAGCAATACTGTCCTGTACAACAGTAAGCTCATCCATATATTCCGGGTGATCCGGATCATAGTCATTGGCCAGCACGTCAATAATAACACTACTCTGGCCCTGATCCATTATCACCGTATCGTCAAACTGTACCGGCGGATTGTTAATCACAGTTATCGTAACCTCCACCAGATCGGTCTCTACCCCTTTATCCGTGATGGCTTTATATGTGAATCTGTCCTGACCCACAAAGCCTTCATCCGGCGTGTATTCATAATCGCCGTTTTCAGCTATCGTTATTGTGCCATGAGCGGTTTTTGGATCCCATGAATCGGGTATGACCGTAAGGCAGGTTTTACCCTCCAGGACATTACCGTAAATGGTATTGTTCATATGCGTTGTAAATGCCCACGGGTCCAACGGCGGGACTAAACCCGGCGGGCTTGGGCATTCAGGACACTCGGCGGTACGATTATCGTCGATCTCCAATTTTGCATGCGATCCCTCAATTAAATTACCATCCTCATCATAAACAGCGCCAACTTCCACATCCCACAGCAAAAAAGGTTCCTCCTGCAAAGGTTCATCACCATAAGACACTTGAGAAGTTCCTCCTCCGCCCGGTTTGGCCTCAAGATAAATAGCATCGGCACGATCAGTGGGATTCACGCCGTCGTCTGTTATCAAAATAACGCCCGGCCCTTCTATATCCTTGCCGGCATGAATTAACACGGATGCATTGGCAGGGCCCTCGGACGAAGTTTTTGCAGTTGCTAATATCTGACCTCCTCCAAGATTTATTGTAATATCCTGACCGGCATCGATATGAATATCCGCTGTTGTGTTTAATTTACCGTGAGCTTCGACTGAAATCTCACCATTGATTACCACATTGCCATGTTTAGATACCAGACATGTTCTGGCCTGGCCAACTTCCTTAGTATCAGAAGGAACCTGATTTGTGGCTGTCCGGACATCACCGTTAACCGTCAGGTCTCCGTCTGCAATCACGGATATTTCATCGTAACTTCCACCTTCTACGGTTAATTGTCCTGTTGTGATATCGCCGTAATTGGTCGTAAGGAGTCTGATTTTCCCAGACTCGGTCGTCTTGTCACTCGATGGTACATCCGTTGTAATATCGCCGACGGTGATACCACCTTCACCAGCCAGCATATAGACATTTCCACCTTCAGTTGTGTGGATTGCGGCAGGATCGCCTAAAAATTCAATTCCACCAGTGTCATATTTCGTACGCAGCACGATATCGCCGCTTCCACCTTCGATGACTCCATCAGCAATAGGCTGTACGGTGATGTTTCCCGCCTCCTTCGAATGAGCAACGAGTTCAACATCTGTTGACGAATACGACTGCTGTTCAATCCATTCTTCATAGACAGTATTATCAAGTGGATCAGCGGGCATTGAACCATTTTCAACGGTCATATCAAGTGCATCGACGACTATCTTGCCTCTTTTATCATCCGTTGCGGAGGCATCGACATCCCCGGCGAGGTTTACATAGTCGCCGCTGATCTCTACGGTAGTTTTCACAACATCATCGAAATCACCAAGAGGATTACGCGGCACATGGCCACCGGTCGCTTGAATTTGCGCATCCGCTTCGATGGTTGTCCGGCCCTTGGAATGAACGACAACCAGCCCGGCATCGCTATCGGTCCCGGCATTTGCCGTTGTCTGGCTGCCCGAGGCAAGAACAACTTCATCGGCCGCCGTCAGACTAACGTTGCCGCCGTCGCCGGTAGTACCATTGGCATGGATATAACCGTTTTGCTCTATTCTGCCGATACCATCCGATACCTTTGGCAACTCCAGCGCCGAAGCAAAAACGTCACCCGCGGCAAGAACAACCGTCCCGGCGGGAGCCGTGATTTCGCCGTCGTTAATAACGTCACCGTCTCCCTCCTCCGGGAGTGCAACCGAATTCATCTCGACCAGGATGTGACTTCCCGGCTCGCCCAGAAGCACTCTGTCACCGGCTGCCATCACGACAAATCCACCTTCACCCGTCGTGATAGTCCCGGTATTGAGAATTTTCCTGCCGATTAGCGCCGCGCCCTCGGCAGCGTTTATTGTGCCGTTGTTAACAATAGCGCCAATATCGCCTTCACCGGCGAAAAATTCGTACCGGCCGTCCAGGAAATCTTCGTTCGATATATCAAGACTTGATGCGACCAACTGATTGACATTGATCTGGGAACCCGCACCGAAAAGGATGCCGGCAGGATCAATCAGGTAGATATTGCCGTTGGCATCGAACTGGCCAAGAATCTGAGTGCCGTCTCCGGAAAATACTCTGAACAATGCATTAGCATTGGCGCCGGGCTGTACGCAGGTAACAGCGTGACCCGCTGCGATATCAAAATCGCTGAAATGGCCGATAGCACCGTCACTTGCAGTCATGTCCTGGGTAATACCCCCTCCGAGCGGAGTCACTGTGACATCACCATTGACAATACCATCCGGCTGAAGCACTACTTCTGCCAACGCGATCGGCAGTGACGTGTTGAGAACCAGGCACCAAGTTAGGAAGTATATGACAACTTCCCTAAAGTACCCCCTTTTAAATGTTTTTCTTACCCTTTCCATCATCTATCCCCGTAATAAAAGTAACAATTTTTAATTATTCCCTACAACACGTATTTCACCCAACTTCGCTGTCGGGCAAACGTAAATAATCTCCCGTAAATGCAAATACTGCTTCCTACCTTATTTAAGTTTTATTATACCTTTTAAGACACTATTTGTCAAGAACAACTTTGCGATTTACCTGTTCTCAATGAATTACCAGTGATTTTCCGGCACAGTTGAAAAACAGCTATACCACCCAAAACATTATCGGACGGAATAACATAGCAGTCATTTCCAGTATCCAGTCTTAATATATCATTTTGGCCGCCTGAAGCCAACAGAAAAGCACGCCTAACAAGCTTACGACGCACCTTCGCCGTGTTAAATTGGGATATTTAGTGAAAATTGCTTTGTGAGGAATAATCCTTGAGCGTGAGGACTCGCCTGCTCGCAGATAATAAAAGCTATTGATCGGAAATATTACTCTAAAAAAAAGAGTTGCCGTCGAGGATGGGGATATTTTTTATGCCCCGACGGCAACTTCAAATCTTATAAACTAAAGCGTTAAACTAATTCCTATGAGCCTCCCAGAGCGGCCAATCTGGCGGCGACGTAGGCGGCGACGCCCATACTCTCGCCCTCAGCCAATTGCCCAACATAATTATCCGTAGCGAACTGGACCGACTCGTCCGCGGAAAAGCCCATTTCACTGTTCAAGATGCCGACATACTTCGCAAGAGCATCGAGATATTCCCCAGCCGCTGCATATTGCCTGTTGCCTTCGATGTCATTCGCTATTGCATCGGCAATCGATGCCATCTGTTCTTCCGTTGGCGGTGCAGTGCTCGAAGCAAACTCATTGATCACATCTGCCAGAGCAGCCACGCGGGTGCCGTCGACGTCCTGTAAGATTGTCGCTGCTTCCTTAAGGTTCACACACGCATCGCACGGCTGAATGTCCCGTGCAGAGGCCAGAGCGTTCGCCATCCAAATCTGAATCTTTGTTTCGTCGGTCCCAAGCTCAGAAGCTACCCACTTTACCAGAGCGGGACAACCCGAAATTTCTACCACTTCTCTCTGGAGGCCCGGCGCCGGCTGCATATACGGCACAACAGGTACTGGCGGCGGCGAACCTACGTACATCGTCACTTGAACAGGCTCCGAATTGCCGTATCCATCAGTGACATAGTACGTAAAGCTGTCGGTACCAGAGAAGCTCGCAGGCGGCGTATAAGTGAAAGAACCGTCCGGATTCAACGTCACGGTCCCACCCAGGTCGGTCGGTCCGGTCGTTAAAGCACCCGGCAAATATGGAGCCAGCGAATCGCCTGGATCCGGATCATAATCGCCATTGATTGCCGGAATAACACCTTCAATGACGCCCTGATCAACCGCCGGAGAAAGAGGCGTGCCGTAAACCACCTCGTAGCTGTCAGGCTGAGCAACCGGCAGCGTATTGGTCAAATCGATTGTCACCTGGACAGGTTCAGAATTGTTATATCCATCAGTGACATAGTATGTGAAGCTGTCGGTGCCGACCGTATCTGCCGGCGGTTCGTAAGTGAACGAGCCGTCCGAACTTAATGTAACAGTACCACCAAGATCGGTCGGTCCTGTAGTTAAAGTACCCGGCAAAAACGGAGTCAGCAAATCGCCGTCCGCATCCGAATCGCCGTTGACCGCCGGGACTACGCCTGTAATGATGCCCTGATCAGCCGCCTGAGAAAGATTCACGTTGTGAAGCACATCATAGTTGTCCGGATTGGCCACAGGAAGCTCGTTCGTCAGGTTAATCTGGACAGCGCCGGGGTTTTCTACGGTAGCCGTGGAGAAGTTATAGCCATCGGTGACCGTATAGGTAAATGAATCGTATGCATCATCGAAGCCGGTGCTGTCAAAAGAGGCGGCACTAAGATCATCCGGCGGATCGTAAGTGAAGCCGACGATTTTGGTCGGATCCACTGTATCATAAATCGGAGTAAGAGTACCGTGCGCCGGTGCATCGTACGAAGATATCCAGACAAAGTCGTCATCTATATCGCTGCCTATCACAAACTCAATAAGATCACTACCGGCCGCGGTTGCTTCTGTGACGTCAACATTATCTGCCTTGGGTGTCGTAGCAAATCCTCCATCCGCAACTGGAAGGAAGTTCATTACGGTGATTGTAACTGTGGCTGTATTCACTGAGACATTTCCTTCGGCGTCTTCAGCTTTATACGTAAAGGTATCAGTAAATTCAGCATAGTCGCTTTCACCATCCCATATAAAGACAGCATCCTCGGGCGGAGTATATTCAAAACTTGTAACCTCACCACCACCCGGGATTTCTATTAGTGTCCCTCCTCCTGTAGTAGTCGTATATTCCCAAACTGTTCCGTCCACCAATGGACTGCCATCGTCATCGTTGGCCAGTACATCGACAGATTCATTTTCTGAGTTTTTTGCGAATGTAAAGCTATCATCAAATATGATAAATAGAGTAGGTACCGGCGGTAAACCGGGCGGTCGGGGGCAGTCTGCACATTGGCTTAGATCCGGCGCATTGCTGTTGATCTCGATTTTTGCAAAGAAATCCACAGGCTCAGGAGGAGGAACTGGATCTTGCCATACTGATTCAGTACCATCAGTAGTAGGAATTCCATCTGTTTCAATACTTAGTGGGCCAGGCCAAGCTTTCGCAGTAATGTCACCATCCATCAGATAAGCTTCGCCAGGAGTATAACTTTGGCCGTTGATACTGATGACTCCTGATCCCTCAAGATTTCTGCCGGCATGAATAACAATATAAGCCGTAGAATGTGTAGCTGTACCGGAAACTTTTGATTCTGCTTTAATAGTAGCTATACTGTTTTCCGCACCGATAGTAACATTTTGACCGGCTGAGATTCGAATGTCGGACGACACCAAACCTTTGCCGTGAGCAGAAACTTCATAATTATTTCCATTAAGGTCAATATCTCCTTCTGCAATTAAGCACATAATCGCCTTGAATACCGACGTTTCGTCATTGTCTGTCTGTTTGTTTATCGATTCAACATTGCCATTAACAATCAGATCTCCCCCGGAAATAGCGCTGACCTGGGTACTGCTGGCGCCTTCAGCCTTCATCGTTCCGACTTCGATATCACCGCCATTGGCCGTCCTTAATACTATCTCTCCGGGTTGACTCATCTTATCTTGTGATTTTGTGCCTGTAAACAGGTCGCCGGCGACAATTCCGCCGGAACCGGCATCCATATAAATGTTGCCGCCATCCCTGTAAACTTCAGCGGATTCATAGTAGGCTTCTGTACGAATTGAACTGCGAGGACCGGTTTGACCAGCTTCATCTTCCTGTTCAAAGTAAATTCCGCCATCGGCAAATATATTACGTAAATAGATGTCACCGCTTCCTCCGGTAATTTCACCCACTACGTCACTGTCGGCCATATACTCAACAGTAATCAGCTCATCGGCGGCCAGATCAAGATTGACTCCGGCTTGAGAGTAAAACTCGATGTGTTCTTCCTCGTAAAGGGTGTCCAATTCCGGGCCCGTAACCGGCATAGTGTCGGCAATCGTCAACGTCAGCGGATCGACCTGAATCGTCCCTCCGGGCAGGGCATCGACGCTTCCGGCAAAGAGAACATGATTACCACTGATTTCAGCGGTACCTGTGCCGACATTAATCACTGCACCGTCTTCAAAAGAAGTTGTCGCTTCCTTCGTGCCAAAATCATACGCATATGTGAGGACTTCACCGCCAACGGCTTGTGTTATGCTGCCTATAGCAACAGTGACTTCATCACCTGCGGTCAAAATAACACTGCCGCCACCGATATCACCTGCATCGATGGTTCCGCTCTGCGTGACTGTTCCAATCCCTGACTCAACTCTTACCGGTTGGTCAGCAACCTCATATACGGGTTCTTCAGCAGTTCCCGAATTGACTCGAAGCTGTGGATGCAGCGGTACCGAAAAGATATCGCCCGCAGCAAGGACCACCGTACCTCCGGGAGCTGTGATTTCACCTTCATTAACGACATCGCCGAAACCTTCCGGATTTTCCGGGTCGGTTAGTGTAACCGAATCCATCTCAACGACAATTTTGCTCCCTGGCTCACCAATCAGCACTCTGTCACCGGCTGCCATCACGACAAATCCGCCTTCACCTGTCGTTATAGTGCCGGCATTGAGCACTCTCTTGCCGATAAGGGCGGCGCCCTCGATAGCGTTTATTGTGCCGTAGTTGGCGACTTCACCAATGCCCTCTCCGGCGAGAAGATAATCGCCGGCTAAGAAATCCCCATTGTCTATGTCAAGGCTCGATGCAACCAACCTGTTGACATTAACCTGGGAATTCGCACCGAAGAGGATACCGGCAGGATCGATAAGGAAAATATTGCCGGTGGCATCGAACTGGCCGAGAATCTGAGTGCCGTCTCCCGAAAATATCCGGAACAAAGCATTGGCATTAGCGCCGGGTTGTACGCAGGTAACAGCGTGGCCCGCTGCGATATCAAAATCGCTGAAGTGGCCGATAGCGCCGTCACTGGCAGTCATATCCTGGGTAATACCCCCTCCGAGCGGATTCACTGTGATAGTACCATTTTTAATACCATCCGGCTGAAGTACGACTTCAGCCAGCACAGCAGGCAGTGACGTGTTCAAAACCATACACCAAGTCAGGAAATATATGACAACCTTCCTAAAGCACCGCCCTTTAATTTTTTTTCCTAATCTTTCCATCATCCATCCCCATAATAAAAGTAACAATTTTTAATTCGTCCCTACGCTATGAATTAGGCCCAACTCCCCCGTCGGACAAACGTAATAATCTCCCCCATAATGGTGTATGTTCTCAGTATGTAGTATTATACCTTTTACGATTCTTTTTGTCAAGAAATAAGTTTGCGATTTACCTGAAGTGTTCATATCCTCATGAAATATTCCCTTCTAACCTGCTACAACCGGCACAATGTGCAGAAGTTTCGGCCTGGTTCAATCCCGGGTGGCAGCCTCAAGCGCAGCTTGGGGATGGCAATGCTCCAAAAGCAGCGCAACCATCCTCAAATCAATGTTACCCGGAATCTGTCTTATTTGAACCAAGCCGATGTTTCTCTTCATGGCAGCCGCAACACGTCCCATAAATGCGAATGAATGGCCGGTAATTTTGAAATAACTATTACCGGATTTAACGCTTTATACCGATGTGAAGTCTGATTATAATAGCTACACTGGTCGAATTTAATGCGATGAACTGAAATGAAGTCTTGGGCGGATTTTTCCACCAACTTTTTGTATTATATTGGCTCGTTTGCTTTATGGCAAGTAACCTTAAAAATCTGTTGACCCTCGATGACAATTGGCTGGTTGAAGTGGTGGCCGAAGACTCCGCGCGTTTTGAGCCATATCTATACGACGACGACAATCAATTACACGATAACGACCAGGGATTCAAACTGCCGGAAGTCATCGGCATCCTACCGATTCGAAACGCCGTTGCCTATCCCGGTACGATAACGCCATTAGCGGTCGGCCGAAAAAGAAGCAAAGCTTTGCCTGCCGATACCGAACCGAATGAATCGATCATAGGACTCCTGACGCAGCGCAATCCTGAAACCGACAGGCCGGATTTTAATAATCTCTATTCAATTGGAACCGCTGTTTCAGTGCTGAAGGTCACAAAATTGCCCCAGGGCTCGGTACATATTGTAGTCCACGGCATAACCCGCTTTAAAGTAATAAAAAAGGTAGCGATAAAGCCCTACCTGAAGGCAAGAATCCAGCCGCTAAGCACTAAAGTAAAAAAAACAAAAAAACTCCAGGCGCTTATCGTCAGCGTCCGTCAGGCAGCCAATCGCGTTATCGCATTAAGTCCGAATGTCCCGGAAGAAGCATCCGTATTGCTGGAAAATATCGAAAATCCATCCGCACTGGCTGATTTTTTAGCGGCGAATCTTAGCTTCGACATCGCAAAAAAACAGCAGTTACTCGAAGAGCTTGACGCAGCCAAACGCCTCGAACAAATATCCGTCGTTCTGGCCCATCAGTTGGAGGTGCTTGAATTAAGCCACAAGATACAGGGGCGCGTCAGGGAATCCATAGACAAAAATCAGCGGGAATATTTCCTCCAGGAACAGTTGAAAGCCATTCAAACCGAGCTTGGCCAGAAAGATCTCAGGACAGAAGAACTCAAGCAAGTCGGTCAGAACATTGCAAAAGCCAGAATGCCCAAAAAAGTGGAGGCCGAAGCCCTGCGCGAGTTAGACAGATTAAGCAAAATACCGCCCGCTTCGCCGGAATACAGCGTTATCCGCACATATCTGGATTGGGTCTGCGAACTGCCCTGGTCGCTTCAAACCAAAGACCAGCTCGATATAAATAAGGCCCAGCGGATATTAAACGCCGACCACTACGATCTGACTAAGGTAAAAAAACGCATCCTCGAATTCTTAGCCGTCCGTAAGCTGAATCCCAGAGGCAAGAGCCCCATTCTTTGTTTCGTCGGACCGCCCGGCGTGGGCAAAACATCGCTCGGCAAATCCATCGCCCGGGCAATGGGAAGGGAATTTGTCCGCATATCTCTCGGCGGAATCAGGGACGAAGCCGACATCCGGGGACATCGCAGAACGTACATCGGGGCACTGCCCGGGAGAATCCTGCAGGAACTGCGAAAGTGCGGCAGCAAAAACCCGGTGTTCATGCTCGATGAGCTGGACAAAATCGGCAGTGATTTCAGGGGCGACCCGGCCAGCGCCCTGCTGGAAGTGCTCGACCCGGAACAAAACTTCGATTTTACCGACCACTACCTCGACCAGCCTTTCAATTTATCTTCCGTCATGTTCATCGGGACTGCAAATTATACCGAGCCGGTGCCGCCGGCATTGCGCGACCGGATGGAAGTGATCGAGCTGCCCGGCTACACCGAGACCGAAAAACTCAAAATCGCGAAAAAATATCTCATTCGGCGCCAGCTCAAAGAGCACGGCCTGAGTAAAAACCGCTGCACACTAAAAGACGAAGCGATACTCGCCATTATACAGGGCTACACTCGCGAAGCAGGCGTGCGAAATCTCGAGAGGAATATCGCGGCAGTCTGCCGAGCCGTAGCGACGGAAATTGCCAAAGGCAAAAAGAGACGGGCGACCATCGGCAAAAAAGACCTCGCAAAAATCCTGGGCCCGGTACAATTCGAATCGGAACTGGCATTGCGAACCGGAATACCGGGCGTCGCAACCGCCCTGGCTTACACACCGGTTGGCGGCGAGTTGCTCTTCATCGAATCTGCATCTATGCCAGGCAAAGGACTTCTACAATTAACGGGCCAAATCGGCGACGTGATGAAGGAAAGCGCCCAGGCGGCCTTTTCCGTCGTGAAGGCAAACGCGAAAAAACTGAAAATCAAGCCGGAAAACTTCCGCAAATTCGATTATCACATCCACGTCCCGGCGGGAGCAATCCCCAAGGACGGGCCAAGTGCCGGTGTAGCAATATTCACCTCGCTGGTCAGCCTGCTGCTGGACAAGCCCACCCGGCCGGACGTGGCAATGACAGGGGAAATCACGCTGCGAGGGCTGGTCCTGCCCATAGGCGGCCTGAAGGAAAAAATATTAGCCGCCAAACAGGCCGGCATAGAAACCGTCATCCTGCCCGCCAGAAACAAAAAAGACCTGCCCGAAGTTCCAAAAGAAGCCAAAAAAGGCATCAAATTCGAATTCGTTAAAAACACCAGCGAAGCATTGAAAATCGCTTTGAACGCCGACCGCATATAATATGCAATCGGACATCAGACTTAACGAATACTCTTTTTTATTGCCTTTATCGTGGTAATATAGTATTATCGTATGAAATAGAGGTTGTGCAATTTCATATTAACCGGACTGATGATTTACGATAATGTTAAATGCCCAGGAAAAATCGATTCTCAAGCAATTTAAAAACAGCCTTAAACAGACTCTGGGAGGTCGGTTAGTCGAGTTGAAGCTGTTTGGTTCGAAAGCGCGTGGTGATGACCAGCCTGACTCCGATATAGACGTGCTGGTTATCGTGACAACTGACGACTGGCGTATTTGTGACACAGTTTATAATATTGCAACAGACCTTTCTCTTGAAACCGACATCTATATATCGGCAAAGGTTATCAGTAAAAACAGATTCGATCAACTTCGTAGAGATGGGACACCATTTCTGCGCAATGTCAGCAAGGACGCGATCTCAGTATGAACAGGTCAGTACAGAGGGCCCAAAAAGAATTAACTCGGGCCAATAAAGCCCTTTTGGCGGCAAAGACCCTTTTAGAGAATCAGCTTTATGAAGATTGTGTTTCCCGATCTTATTATGCGGTTCTGCACGCTGCGAAAGCTGCCTTGGCTGTTGAGGGTATTGAGCCTCAATCGCACCATGCAGTCCGCCGAATGTTCGGCCTACACCTCGTCAAAGTTGGCAAGATCGAGGGAGACCTTGCAAGAATCCTCGCAGCCGAGCAGGAAGACAGAGAAATTGGTGATTACGATATCTACGTTGAGATTGAGCATGACAGAGCTCTAAAGAGGGTTCAGGATGCAGAAAGATTTGTCCAGCGAATTGAAAAGTTTCTTTCATTTTAGCCATGGTTCTGCGCCCGGCAAAAAAGACCTGCCCGAAGTCTTGAAAATCGCCCTGAACACCGACTGAATCCTTACTGCCATCACAAAGTTAGGAACCGCCTATTGAGCTTCGTGTTTTACATGGAACTTTGAGGATTTGAACATGCCGAGACCCATTTTTACTGATTCGAATGCAATTTTATCATCAGGAATCTCTAAAGGATTTGTTAGAATCAAATCTTCTATTTCTTTTTTGTCAAAATCTGTGGGAAGAGCATCGATTTTTGAATAGAAGAACAGATCACAAGTATGATAAAGCACATCTTCGTATTTATAGATGTTCGGATAAGAACCCAAATATTCAAGCTCTTTGACGTCTATTTTTAATTCTTCTCTTATTTCCCTTTTTATCGCCTCTTCTGCGGATTCCTTCGGGTCCACGAAGCCGCCCGGCAGATCGAGCTTGCCCTTGCACGGCTCTTTGGCTCTCTTGATTAAGACTACCTTCTCATCGTATTCCAAAATCGCTGCAACCGCGGCAGCGACATTGTGATAATAAGTAAAAGAACAGTCCCGGCAACGGACTTTTTTCATGTCACCGAAGGATATGTCACTGGACCCGCAAGCTGGACAGTAATTGAACGGTTTTATTTTCTTAGATAAGTGCATCAGCAGGCGGCCTCCCCCAGTATCATCTCAAGCTCGATCTCATCCCGTAACGGGATGCCCTCGGCTCCTATTAATGGTACGGCTTTAAGGTTTCGGGCGAATTCGATCGCATTACGATTAATCTTAACCAGCACGAAGCCGCGTTTCTGATAAAAACGCAGCGCGTTCATATTATCATTCGTCGTGACAAGCCACAGGCGTTTGCATCCGGACTCAGCGGCTGCCGTTTTGACTGCGTCAATCAAACCTGTGCCGACACCCATGCAGGGCTGCAAACTGTCAAGACTCACGATCTCGCAATCGCCGGCAACAATTTTATACGTCAGAAGCCCGACCTTTTCCTCGCCCTCTGTCGCAACAAAGCCGGGCAAATCCCTACAGTGAAATACTTCGTAGTGAGCAGCAATAAATTCCGCCCCCCACCGCTCGTCAATGAATTGCGCAATCCAATCCCCATCATCTGAATCAACCGGGCGAATACGAAAATCCGACAAGATCAATCCCCTTAAAACAAGTCCATCAACAATTGATTAACGCAGTGTTGCTATGTGCCATCGACAGCACTCGTCACCTTAACTACATCTACCATTTCCGCAGCATTGTGGACGTGGAAAATTGAAGCTCCCTCTTCCGTCCAAGATATCAACCGGCCCCTTCATGCTTCATTATTTGGACAAGTTTCCGCTTTAGCTCCGGCAGCTTATTTTTGGCAACATCCCAGACAATATGATAATCCACACCGAAATAGTGGTGAATGAGCTGGTCCCTCATGCCCGCTATTTTCTTCCATTCTATATCGATATCACAGGATACATTTTCGATATAGTCTATTTCATCAAGAACGTGATGCAGACATTCAAACGGAGAGAGGGACATATTCAACTTCCTTCAAAACATAAGGTTTAATATAAGGACTTAACGAATCGGTAGTGACCAGTTCCACTCTCCGGCCCAATAAATCTTCAAGCAAAAAGCACGTGTCAATAAAATTGTCGTAGGTCCTTTTCCCGGTATCGAATTCGACAAGTATATCTACGTCACTATCAGGACTACTCTGCCTTCTAACAAAAGACCCGAACAAACCAATAGATTTCACACCGAAGGATCTCAATTCCAAAGTTGATTTTTTAATTGCCCTTATAACACCATCTTTTGTCAATTCACCTTCAGCCATGCACTACCTGTTCCTTTAGAAAGATTATGTATAAACGTCTATCGACCTATCTGATTAACTTCCAGATTGTAAATATCTTACATTGTTGAAACAATGTATCAAGAATAATGGGTCTTTTAGACATAAATCAGTTCCGGCTCGATTAATTTGAATGCCTGGGAACTAACCGCTTTTGTTATCATAGTATTTGTATTGCCGGAATTTATCTGTTATTATATATTCTGCGCCGTGGATAGTCAACGCTTTTAGCTTTGGATTGTTACTGACATTTCTCATTTAAACGGTTACAGAACATAATTTTCTCCGTACGGCCTCAATAATTTTGCAAAAATCACTTTGAACTCTCAAATATCTCATGGAACAGGGATTTCGATACGAGAAGGACTGTTTAAGTGAAAAAAGGGAAAACAACTTG
>DAOVMB010000082.1 GCA_030630905.1 Sedimentisphaerales bacterium | reverse complement strand
GGCTACTGGAGTTATGCCACGCATTATACCGCCTACGGACTGGCGGCACTGCAAAGCGCTTTGGGCAACGACTTCGGCCTGCTGAAAATCAAAGGGCTGGCCCAGGCGGGGGATTTCCCGATCTATACGGCCGGGCCGACCGGGCTTTATCTCAACCTGGCCGACGTTGGAGAAAGAAGCTCCAGAAGAACGCTGCCGTGTTTGTTCTGGCTGGCACGTACATACGACAATCCCTTCTATGCTCATGATGAACGCGCGATGCTGGCAAAACACAGCGCAAGTCCGCAACATGTGGTATGGTATATGCCCGAGCCGGGCAGGAAACTCCCGGCAAGAGACCTTGACCGTTATTTTCGCGGACCTGTGGAAGTGGCCGTATTCCGCAGCGCGTGGAATGATCCAAAGGCGCTTTGGGTAGGCGTCAAGGCCGGGTACAACCAGGTCAATCACGGGCATCTGGACCTGGGCAACTTCGAGATGGATGCTCTGGGCGTGCGCTGGGTACGCGACCTTGGTTCAGACAACTATAATCTTCCCGGCTACTGGGACAAGAAAAGAGGCGGCAGGCGATGGAGTTATTACCGCTTGAATTCGAAAAGTCACAGCGTCCCGCTGCTGGGCGGCGAAAACCAGGATCCAATGGCGACATCAAAGTTCATTAAATTTGAGTCAAAGAAGTCCTCGGCGTTTGCCCTGATAGACCTGACGAGCGCTTATGAAAACTTTGCGAAGAAGGTAACGCGAGGTATCGCTATGCTGGATGGCAGAAAGGCGGTGCTCGTGCAGGATGAGTTTGAAATCGATAAGCCATGCGAGCTTGTCTGGGCGATGACAACCGACGCGGAAATCTCGCTGGAAGAAGAATGGATTGCAAGACTTACCATTGACGGCAAAGAACTTGTCGCACGGGTCCTGTCACCCTATCACGCTCCGTTTACGGTCGAGTCCGCCGAGCAGAAGCCGCCTCAGAAGACCAATAAAGGCGTAAAACGTCTTACATTGCGCCTGGACGATGCGAAAGATAATGTACGAGTGGCTATTCTACTGTCGCCTGTATGGAAGAAAAACCGTTTCGTGAGTTCTACCGGATTACGACCGTTAGCAGAGTGGTAAGCCCCGTAAATCAAATAAGTATAAACTCAACTTGACTGGGTTTTAAATTGTCATGCTGAACGAAGTGAAGCATCTGGCCTTAGAACAGGATTTACGCCAAGCTGCAGGTGTGAGATTCTTCGCTGCGCTCAGAATGACAAGTTACATATGTTCTTATCAAAACCATACTTATGCAAAAGTCAGTCAGGTTGAATATAATGTTGTCATATCAGGAGGTCAAAAATGCAAATTCGATTAAGTGGTATCTACAAGACAGTAGTCATCAGCGTGTCGTTGCTCGTGCTTGGATTGTCACTAATCCCGGCACAAAGCGCCGAGCAAAAGAAACCCCAACTCTGCCAGGGTAATTATCAAAGCGAGGAGGAGGCGAAAGAGCAGCTTGCCATGTTTGCCCAAAGCTATTCCAACCTGGAGCAATGGAAAGCCCGGGCCGGGCGGATTCGTGAGAGTATCTTTCATGGGGCCGAACTTTCTCCCTTGCCCGAGAAGTGCGCGCTCAAGCCAATAATTCACAGCAAACGCAAATACAAAGGTTACACTGTGGAAAACGCTGCTTTTGAGTCTTTACCCGGTGTCTTTGTTACTGGCAGCCTGTATCGTCCGCGGAAAGGCAAGAAGCCGTTCGCCGCGGTACTTTGTCCGCATGGCCATGCCAGCAGACCTGAGAGCTATGGTCGTTTTCGAGTTGACCAGCAAAAACGCTGCGCAACGTTGGCGCGAATGGGGGCTGTGGTTTTTTCGTATGATATGGTTGGATGGGGTGACTGGAAAAGTGCAGGCTGGAGCCATAAACGGCCGAAGGTTCTCAAACTCCAGCTTTGGAATTCAATCCGTGCGGTGGACTTTCTCCTTTCACTGGGTGACATTGATTCGAAACGTATCGGCATTACCGGCTGTTCCGGCGGAGGAACACAATCGTTTATGCTGACCGCCGTCGATGACCGTATTGTTGTCTCAGTGCCTGCAGTAATGGTTTCAGCCCACTTCTTCGGCGGCTGCAACTGCGAGAGCGGAATGCCAATCCACAAAAGCGACAAACATGAAACCAGCAATGTCGAAATCGCTGCACTTGCCGCTCCTCGGCCGCAACTTCTTATCTCCTGTGGCGGCGACTGGACTAAAAACACGCCAAATGTCGAGTATCCTTATGTAAAAAACATCTATCGCCTCTACGGTGCTGAAGCAAACGTGGAGAATCTGCACCTTCCAGATGAGGGACATGATTATGGTCTTTCCAAGCGTCTCGGTGCCTATAAGTTTTTGGCAAAACACTTGAAGCTTTCGCTCGACAAAGTCACCGGGCCGGACGGCTCACTCGATGAGAGCTTTGTCGTTATTGAAAAACAGGAGGATATGTACGTTTTCAACGCCGAGCATCCCCGGCCCGCTTATGCAGTTAAGCCTGATGTGAAAGAACTGCCGTGGGATTAGGCGTATTTATGCCGGGGTAAGCTGTTTATCGACTGCTTTACGGTAACCGGTAACGGTGATACTCATGTCCGGCTGGACTTCGACGATGGCGTAAGAGTTGTTTTCCGGGCCGGAGCCTTCGACCACCGCTTTTAAAGTATAGTAGTGAATCCCTTCTATCAGGCTGTAACCTCCATCGTGATGGTGGCCCTGGAACACGGCCAAGATCCTGTCCGATTGTGCGAGGACTTGCCTGACCTCGGCGGCATTGTTGACATAATGCGAGCCGGCACCGTCGAGTAGCTGATGGATCAGGACAATAACGGCTCCGCGTGACGTGGTCAGATCCCGTTTAAGCCACTTTATCTCGGCCGGGGGGATATTGGCATCGGTCCAGTCGAAATTGCCATGATCGTAATCTGTCCCGTCAGATTTATAGTTGGCGTCGAGAGCGACAAAGTGCACGCCGTTGAAATCAAACGAGTAGTAACTCCTGCCGGGATTTATGCCTGTGTTTTTGATATTGGTCAGGACTTGTGCCTTCGAGAGACTATCCTGGTCGTGATTGCCGAGCACATGGTAGGCTGGGCCATCGAACTTGCAGAACACACCTTCGACAGCTTGTAGATACGACAGGGTCTTCTGCTCGACAGGGGGGGAATCCTGGTCTTTGAAATCGCCAAGCTCCACGAGAAAATCGACCTGCTGCTCGTTCATCGCTTCGACGCATTCGGTAAGTTTGTTGAGCGAATGACGGTAAAAGCGCGTGCCAGCGGTATCGGCGTCGGCGTAGTGACAGTCGGTAACGATACCGAATCTCACGGCCCCCGGCCTGCGTCTGCGGCCGGTCGGACCGGTGCAGGAAATCGGCGTTAAAGCCAGGCCGGCGAGTGCCGCCGCTGAGGACTTCAAAAAAATCCGCCGAGTGACAATCCAACGCTGCTTGTTGAAATTTTCGCCTATCGTGCAGCCTTTCTGATTAAAAAATACTGTGGCTCGAACAATAATTCCGATGCTTTCAGGATTTCGTTCATTGAGGCTCTTTTAGCTCCTGCGCTTTCGGCAGGTCTTTGAGCGTGTTGAGGCCGAAGACTTCGAGGAACTTTTTCGTCGTTCCATACAGCATCGGCCTGCCCAAAACTTCGGCCCGGCCCACGATCTTGACCAATCCTTTGTAGCTCAGGGATCGAATCACCTCGCCGACCGCAACGCCGCGGATGGCTTCGATGTCCGCGCGCATGACCGGCTGCTTGTATGCAATAATGGCAAGTGTCTCCATGGCTGCGGGGCTTAGCTTGTTGTCGCTGCGAACCCGAAGCAGTTTCTTGAGCCAGTGATTGTAAGGACTCAACGTGAGCATCTGGTAGCCGCCGGCGATTTGTTCTATTCTAAAAGCGTTATTGTTCGCCTGGTACTTGTCATTCAGATTCTTGATGTGCTGACGAACCTGTTTTGCACTTGTCTCGACAATATTCGCCAGCCGGGCCTCTGTGAGCGACTCATCGCTGGCAAACAAGACCGCTTCCACAACCGACTCGACCGTAGTAGTAATCTCCTCCGCTTTTACCGCCGGGCTCGCAGAGACCGCAGCAGCAGTATTTTTAATTCTTTCCTCCGCGTTCTCGGTGTCCTCTGCGGTTAATCCTTCCGTTCGAAATTCATCGTTGGACATTCGACATTCTGTATTCTGTGTTCTGTATTCTGTGTTCTGTTCTTCTATCATACGTTCTTCCACTTAAACGGGTCTGCATCTTTCTTGCTTATTCTAATTGTTATTGTTTTGATCTGTTTTTGCAACTGCCTTGCGAATTTTTTTAATATGAACCGCTCCGAAACAGTATGGCTTAAGCATATACATGTCAATCCTGCCTCCTGAGCGGCCAATGCCTGATGATGTTTCAGCTCTCCGGTCAGATACAAATCGGCCTTAGCGGCAATAACCGAATTGATAATCTTGCCGCACGAGCCGGCACAAACCGCCGCTCGCCGAACCAGCCGGTCCTGCTTGCAGACCATGCCGATTGCTTTGGCGCCGGTGACCTTCTTTATCCTCTTGATAATCTGTGCGATTCGGACAGGCCGGGATAATTCGCCGATCCGGCCTAAACCGAACAGCATCTCAGTATCATGCAGTTTGAAAACATCAAAGGCCGGCATCTCGTAGGGATGTGCCTTTTTCATTGCCGCGACGACCTCATCGAGTTTGCCCGCCGGTACAATCGTTTCGAATCTTATCTCGCCGACCTTTTCGAGTTTGCCTTTTTTGCCGATGGCCGGCCTTGCACCCTTCTGAGGCAGAAAGGTCCCCGTGCCCTCGGCGTCGAAACCGCAGTGGCTGTAGTTTCCGATGGCTCCCGCCCCGGCGTCAAACACGGCGTTTGAGACTTTTGCCGCCGACTTGACGGGGACAAAGACAACAAGCTTGTAGTTGTCACCCGCCGGGTTCGCCACGTAATCGCCGATCGGCACGCCATTAACGATGCCAACAATCTCGGCAAGGCCGTCGTTAACTCCGCCAACTGCCGAATCCAGTGCGGTATGTATCGCGAAGACCGCGATGCCGGATCGAATCAAATCATACACAACGCCGGTCGGCCCTTCGGTGGTGATTTTCTTAAGCCCATCCCAAATCACCGGATGATAGCTGATAATCAAGTCTGTTTTTAGCTTCCTGGCCTCGGTGACAACATCGCGCGTAACGTCTATCGTCAGCAGAATATTTCTAACATCCTTCTGCGAATCACCAATCAATAATCCCACGTTGTCCCAGCCCTGCGCCAGCTTAAGCGGGATTATTTCTTCGATTTTCACAGCAATATCTTTTATCTTCATTTGTTTTCCCCGCACTCGTTTTTCACGAGCTGATCGAAAAACGTATGCAGTTTTTTGGTCACGGGCCCAACCAGGCCGTCACCGACCATGTGCTTCTCTACTTTGTTTATCGGCATCACCTGCATGATAACATTCGTTAGAAAAATCTCGTCGGCGCCGAGAACATCGTCTATCGAGAGGTCCTTCTCGGTGAATTTAATTGAATTCTGCAGGGCAAGCTGGCAGACGGTCTTTCTTGCTACACCTGCAAGAACGGGCGTTTTAATCGGCGGTGTGTAGAGTACCGAATCTTTGACCAGAAAAACATTGCTGATGCAGCCCTCAGCCAGACGATTGTCCACTGTAAACCAGAGCGCCTCGGCCGCTCTTTTTTGATGCGCCATGTTCAGTGCAATCATACGCGAGAAATAGCTCGTAGTCTTACGGCCGGAAGTCGGATTGATCGGATTCTGCCTGAACGGGCACAGCACGACCATCACGCCTTTTTTATAATATTCGGGCGGGTAAGACCGCAACTTTGCAGCGGTGATAAGAAGTGTCGATTTGCGCTGCTGCTCGGATTCTGCCATTGGTCCGTTCGTTAGCGTCAGACGCAGGCGCGCATCGGTTAGCGTATTTGCGATCAGCACTTTGTTGATGGCCTCGGTGATATATTCCCGATCATAAGGATTACTTATCGACAAAGTGCCGGCACTGACAAACAGCCTGTCCAGGTGGTCCGTCAGCGCGAAGACCACGCCATTGTGACTGCGCATAGTCTCGAAAAGCCCCGCACCATACAGAAATCCGCTGTCGGTGACGGAGATGCATGCCTTGTCGATATCGACTAATTTGTCATTTAGAAAAACTTTTTCGGTCATAGTTTCATATTGCGCACACGGCATCGCAAAACATTGGTGTCATTCCCGCGCAAGCGGGAATCTATTCTGCTTTCGCTTTTTTTGGATTCCTGCTTTCGCAGGAATGACAAATAGGCTGTTTCTTTTATGCAGAACGTTCTTTTGCGTCGCTCCTATTCCGGCTAACAGCGCTCTTGCTTTTACAATTGTCTCGGCCCACTCAGCTTCCGGGTCGGAATCAGCGACGATTCCTCCGCCGGCTTGAGCGTAGGCCTTCTGGTCTTTGATAATAATCGTTCTTATGGCAATATTCAAGCATACACTGCCGTCGATCCCGATAAAGCCGATACTGCCCGTATAGACGCCTCTGGCGGTCGGCTCGGTTTCGTCGATGATTTCCATAGAGCGGATTTTCGGCGCTCCGGTGATTGAGCCGCCGGGAAACATAGCCTTTAGAGCATCGCAGAAGGTGATTTCCTCGCGAAGCCGCCCGGCCACGGTAGCAACGGTGTGAAAAACCGTCGGGTATGTTTCAATCGTCCTGGCCTGAATCACCGTCCTTGTCCCGGGCCGGCAGATTCTGGCGACATCGTTACGCTCCAAGTCGATAATCATATTCAGTTCGGCCTGCTCCTTTTCGCTGCCGAGCAGCTCGTTGAAATTCCGGGCGTTGGTTTGCCTTGCCTGCAAAGCCGATTTCGTTGCATCATCGAGGCGAGGCCGGGTGCCCTTTATGGGCTTGGTTTGAATAACGCCGTCGGCGATTGTGATAAACATCTCGGGCGATGCACTGACGATATGAAAACCGCCGCCGTCGATGTAAGAGGCGCAGGGGCTTGGATTATAACAGTTCTGCCAATGATATAGCTCAATCGGCCGTGCGTCGTAATCGCATTCGAATCGCTGCGAGAAGTTGATCTGGTAAACCTCCCCATCGTAGATGTACCGCTTTATTTTCTCGACAGTTCGCAGGTAATAATTTTTGTCCATATTGGGCCGGACTTGCGACAAATCAATATTCTCAAGGTCGGCAGTCGCAGGTTGAGGTACGCGAATCCTTTGAGATTCAGCTAACAAATCCTCCAGAGCGGCAAGTTTTTCTTCCGGCTCTTCGGCATCGTCCGGCAGCTCCAGAACGATCAATAAAAATTTTTCCCCCTGATGATCGTAGGCGATGAACCGGTCGTAGAAACATAACCGAATCAAAGGCAATCCAATATCGTCGATTGCAGCAGCCGGCAGCTTTTCGATATATCTGCCAAGCTCATAGCTGAAATATCCAATCCAGCCGCCGCAGAAAATTTCCTTTGGAAGGTTGCCCTCGCAGTTTTCTTCGAGTTTGTATTTGATCGAAGCTCTTTGCAGTTTTCCGAAAGGATCGTCCTGTCCCGTTCTGAACTCCAATATCTCTTTCGGCTGCGCAGCCCAGTAGCTGAATCTGCCTGCGTCCGTCCTGGCCGCGTTGCCGCCTATAATCGATGGTGATTTCAATCCGGCGAATACTTCACTTAGCCCCGGCAAATTGGCCGATACGCAGATTATTCTACAGTGCAATCTGCAAAGGATAAGTTTATCTTTTGCAGTAACTTTTTTTATCATTACGGTATCGTTTGTCATTGAGAGTGCAACAAAGCAATTCCTTTTCAACTTCTGTTAATGGTATATAGCCACCACCTTACTTTGCTCCGGCCCTTCGATCTCGCCTGTCTTTCAAAATAGATGGTCATTTCCAAACCACCCTCGATTTTGATTCTGAACCAGTGTTTACGCAGATATTTCTCGGGGCCGCCGCTACGGCAAGGCCCCAGCTCTTTCCAGGCCTCAAGCACATCAGCTACTGCGTATTCTTTGTCTCTCCATTTAAATCGCTCCGGAAGCCCCGGCTCACCTCTGATCATTGCAGTTGTATCAAACGTACCTGCAACCGGCTCGATTGGCTCACTGATGAATTCCTCGCTCATAAGCTTATTGTCCGGCTTTGAATTCTGTCATAATCTGCACTCCGGAAGAAGTACCTATCCTTTGTGCACCCGCGTCTAACATATCGAGGGCGTGTTTTGCGGTACGTATTCCGCCGGCGGCCTTTATTTTACACCCTGGAGCTGTTTCTTTCATCAGTTTTATATCTTCAACCGTTGCCCCGCCGGCCGGGTGTAATCCGGTACTGGTCTTTATAAAATC